>NZ_JAHRVT010000027.1:0-3028 GCF_019090545.1 Cycloclasticus sp.
AGTCATCAAGGCTAACTTCAGCAATTCTCTTTTGCCTTAGTACATCAATTTTTAAATTTCTAGCGATGGTGAAAATCCATGTTGAAACGTTTGCTTTTTCTGCTTGGTATGTTTTGGCTTTTTGCCAAACACGCATGAACACTTCATGGGTCATTTCTTCAGCATCACTGGTACTAGTGTGTTGCTTGAAGAATGTTTTGACCTTAGGAGCAAAGTAAAGATACAGTTTTTTGTATGCATTCTTGTCTTGCTTAACGGCAATAGCCTGCATGTATTGTTTACACAGCTTTGCTTGTTCCGTCTTGCTGATGATGGGCTTGTTCATAGAGTAATAAACTGGTTGCAGAAGCGTGCTTTGAGCTGACCAATATACTAAGTTTTCGGTTATTTGTCTTTGCGCCTGCCCATTCATATTTTTTAAACTCTAAGTGTTATAAACATCGATAAATAGAACAGCGATACACTGCCCTATTTACTGTTTTACGAAAAATATGCTTTTTTGGATCAAAAAAATAAATTTAATCTAATTGGCAATTTTTTACGTACAAGTAAATATGTCCCAGAAATTTGAGGTGTCGATGAAAGTACTGTGTTTGATCTTTAGTGTTTTTTTAATCAATGGTTGCGCAATAGATGCCGAGCGTTACCGCGATAAAACACCTGGTTTTAAGTTTGAATCTTTTTTTCAAGGAAACCTCTGCGCAAAAGGCTTAGTGAAATCAAGAAATGGTCAAATTAATCGAAAATTTGCAGCTGATATTGTTGCCTTTCATTCTGCCAATCAAGTTATCTTAGAAGAAGTTTTTCTATTTGATGATGGAGAACGCCAAGAACGTAACTGGGTGTTTGATAAAACAGCTGAAGGTTGGTCCGGTACGGCCGGTGATGTCATTGGTATTGCAAACGGTGAAGTATTTGGCGATAGCCTGAATTTGAAGTATCAGCTGAAAATTAACATTGATAACTCTGAATATATTGTCGAAATGGATGATTGGTTAACGTTAGTTGATGATTCGACGCTTATGGGCTCTACAGAAATAACTAAATGGGGTGTTAATTTGGGCCGAATTGATATCGTTATTCAAAAAACCGAGAGTCTTCAGCGAAATGCAAGTAAGCTAGAAAACTGTATTGAGGCTGGAGTGTTATAAATGCGTTTGCTAAACCGCTTAAAACCGATGCTTGTATGGTTCGATAACCAATCCGGTTTGGATTCAGTTGCCACTAAAGACTCGAATAAATTGGGCTGGGCTCAGGTTACCCCATTCGTTTTTATGCATTTAATGGTATTTGCTGTCGTCTGGGTCGGGTTTAGCTGGGCTGCCCTGTGGAGCGCAATCATTCTATATCTAGTCAGAATGTTTGCGATTACTGGTTTTTACCACCGATATTTTTCACATAAATTGTTTAAAACGTCACGTTTTATACAATTCTTTTTTGCATTTATGGGAGCCAGTGCGGCGCAACGAGGCCCATTGTGGTGGGCCTCACATCATAGAGTTCACCATCAGGCTTCTGATAAAGAAGGTGACCCACACTCACCCCGGTTACAAGGCTTCATTTGGAGTCATTGCCTTTGGTTCTTAGCACCCAAAAACTTGCAAACAAAAACTGATAAGGTGAAAGACTTTAATAAGTTCCCGGAACTTAGGTGGCTTGATCGATTCGATATAACGGCACCTTTGGTACTAATAGTTACCCTGTATTGCGCCGGCTTTCTGATGGAAATCTATTACCCTCAGCTGGAAACAACAGGCGCGCAAATGGTTATATGGGGCTTCTTTATATCAACAGTTGCCTTATATCACGGCACTTACACGATAAATTCACTGGCACATTGTTTCGGTAGCCGACGTTTCGATACACCTGATGACAGCCGTAATAACGCACTCTTAGCAATTATCACACTCGGCGAAGGCTGGCATAACAACCATCACTTTTACCCAGGAAGCGCTCGGCAAGGTTTCCAATGGTGGGAAGTTGATGTGACATTCTATCTGCTAAAAGTAATGAGTTGGTGCGGCTTAGTTTGGGATTTAAAACCCATTCCGATTGAGGTTCAAAAAGAATTTAAAAGGAAATAGTGATGATAATTGAAGACTTTACTCAAATTTACCAACGGCTCAATAAAGATAATCTTGAGTTATTAACAGACCTTTATAGTGCAGATATTACCTTTATCGACCCCTTACATACAATTGAAGGGGTCGATAATTTAACGGTTTATTTTGCAGGTTTATATGACAATGTTTCCTCCATATCTTTTGATTTCGAAGAAGTTACATCGGATAAAAACAGTCATTTCATAACCTGGGATATGACCTTGGCCCATTCAAAAATGAACGGGGGAAAGCCCTATATTGTGCCTGGTGTAACACACTTAAAAACCAACGAAGAAGAGCAAATAAACTATCACCGAGATTACTATGATGCTGGTCAGATGCTGTACGAGCAAATACCGCTGATTAGAAACATCATCAGACTCATTAAACGGAGGCTCTAATGGTCTACGATTTTAACGGTAAAAAAGTATGGGTTACGGGTGCTTCCAGCGGAATTGGGAGATGTTTAGCTGATCAACTGCATGAAAAAGGTGCCCATGTATTTGTCAGCGCGAGAAATACCGAAAAATTAAGCGAAAACTTTTCCGGCAAGGAAAGAATAACCATTTTGCCCGGCGATTTAACATCTGCAGATGTTAATAAAAACATCGTGGCTGACATTAAAGCATCAGCGGGAGGGTTAGACTGCGTTATTTTTAATGCAGGGACGGCTGAATATGTTGATGCTTATCATTTCTCAGCGGCCCCATTTGAACGAATGATAGAGGCCAACTATTTCACTATGATAAGGGGAATTGAAGCGGCCTTACCGCTATTAAAAGAATCTGAAAATGCGTATTTGGTAGGTATGAGTTCTAGCGTTGGGTGGCAAGGTCTGCCTTCAGGGCAAGCATATTCAGCGAGTAAAGCGGCTATTAGAAACTTATTTCAAGGCTTAAAAATAGAGCTGGCTCCAAAAAACATAG
>NZ_JAHRVT010000028.1:0-43164 GCF_019090545.1 Cycloclasticus sp.
CAGTATCCAAGTATAGATGGGTTTGCGTCTTTAACGGCAATGGCTAAGCGAGTTCGTGTCATTAGCGCTAAGTCGGGTAAGTCGTCACCAACGTGCGCCACTTGATTTGGGGTAATGTTAAGTTTTTTTAGTAAATGGTTAAACGCGGCGGTTTTGTTTTCTTGGCCTTGGTAAATATTTGTCACGCCAAGGTTTTTCATTCTTTGCTCGACAAGGGGGGATGAGCGGCCAGAAATAACGGCAACATCGATACCATTTTGCTGGAGTAGTTTTAAGCCTTGTCCATCTTGTGCATGAAAAGATTTGTACTCATTGCCTTTTAGGTCAAAAAACAATTTTCCGTCTGTTAACACTCCATCGACATCAAAAATAACGCATCGGATATCTTGTGCCCGTTGCTGAAAATCATCAGTTAGCTCAATCATGATAGCCCTGCTTTTAGCATATCGTGCATATTAAGAGCACCAACCAGTTGGTTGTTATCGGTGACCAATAATGCGTTAATTTTTTTATCTTGCATCAGTTGTAAGGCCTCGACGGCCAGTTGTGTTGAGCTAATAGTCGCGCCTCCACGGGTCATCACTTGTTTGATTTCAGTGCCGTGGATGTCAATATTATTTTCAAGCATGCGTCGTAAATCGCCATCGGTGAAAATACCGGTTAAATCACCTTGTTGGTTTGTAATAGCCGTCATTCCTAATTTTTTTTCTGTCATTTCAAGCAAGGCGGCGCTTACCGGCGCTGTTTCTTCAGTGATTGGAATATCATCACCCTGATGCATAATGTCACTAACATGAAGTAATAGACGCCTTCCTAGGCTGCCGCCTGGGTGTGAAAGAGCGAAGTCCGCTTCGGTAAAGCCGCGTGCCTCAAGTAACGCAATGGCCAAGGCGTCGCCCATAACCAACGCAGCTGTGGTGCTGGAGGTAGGCGCAAGGCCCAATGGGCAAGCTTCTTTAGCAACACTGGCATTAATGGGTGCATCAGAAAGGCTTGCTAGGGTTGAACTTGGATTGCCTGTGATAGAAATGAGTGGAACGCCTAAACGTTTAAGAATGGGTAAAATGGTGAGCACTTCTCCGGTTTCGCCTGAATTTGAAAGCGCTAAAGCGACATCGTTTTTAGTGATCATGCCAAGATCGCCATGGCTGGCTTCCCCTGGGTGAATAAAAAAAGCTGGTGTTCCGGTGCTGGCTAGCGTGGCGGCAATTTTATTACCAATATGGCCTGATTTTCCCATACCGATGACGACAACTTTGCCGTCACATTTAAGCATCAGTTCACACGCATCGATAAATTGTTCGTCAATGTGTCCGGCGAGATTAGCAATAGCGTCTGCTTCGGTTTGTACAACGGCCAAGCCTAGTTGCTTAAGTTGAGTTCGATGATGGTTATCAGGCATTTGATCGGTGTTGAGTTAAGTTAAATTCCAAGAGTATCTAAGTATACTTTGCTTAGGTAGGCGACGAAAAATAGCATAAAAACCCCACCTTTAAAACGGTTGATCTTAGGTTGCCCATTAAAGCTATATGAAAAAATGAATAGGCATAAAGTAAAGCCAAGCATAATGGGGAGGTCGCGTGAAACGAGCTGTGGATCTACATTGCCAGGGTGAAGAAGCCCAGGTAAACATAAGACAGCTAATAAGTTGAAGGCATTCGACCCAATAATGTTTCCTACAGCAAGATCAGGCTCTTTTTTAATAACGCTCATAATAGAAGCTGCTAATTCTGGCAAGCTAGTTCCTATGGCGATAATGGTTAATCCAATGACTAAATCACTAACACCAAAGAGGATGGCAATATTGACGGCTGCCCAAACTAGTAGTTTTGAACTAATAATGAGGATAGTAAGACCGATGATGACATAAAAAGAGGCAGTCTTTGTACTTAGGTCGCTTGGGATTTCGTCATCAAACTCGGCTGCTAAGATGTCTTTTTTTTGCTGCTTGTTCTGTTGAGCGCTGCGTAATAACCAGTAAAGGAAAGCAATGAGCCCAGCAATTAAAATAAGTCCGTCAAATCTTGATAGGTGGCCATCAACGAGTAAAAGGTAACTGATTATAGAGATGACCAATAAAATAGGTAGTTCGCGTTTAAGTAAAGATGACTTTATCAAAATGGGGCTGATTAACGCGGTAACACCGAGTACTAGACCAATATTAGCGATATTTGAGCCAACGGCATTGCCTGTTGCAAGACCAGTGTTGCCTTGAACAGAGGCTATTCCAGCAACCAACATTTCAGGGGCCGAAGTGCCCAAGCCAATGATGGTGAGACCAATAATTAACGGCGATATTCCAATATTTCGCGCAATAGCGGAAGTGCCCTTAACAAAATAATCAGCAGAAAAAATTAAAAAGAAAAAGCCTGCAAGCAGCGCAACAGAAAATACAAGCATAAGATTAAGGTAAGGAGAATAGGTTAAGTTAACGCGAAATTTATTGTCGCATAAAAAGTGGATAGTTTAAGCGAAAAAAACAATTGGGTTTTAAAAGATTGCGCCATAAATAGTGAAAGTTCGGATTGACGTGCATTGATAAGGTAGGGACAATGCCTGATTTATTTTATCTTCAATAACGCTGATAATAGTGTTGAAAGAAACTAGGGAAACGTCATTGACGGAAACGACTTCATTAATAAAAGTTAGAGATGTCCATTTTTCTCGCGGATCAAAGCTTATCTTTGATGGCGTGGATATGGATATTCAGCGTGGAAAAGTCACGGCCATTATGGGGCCTAGTGGGACAGGAAAGACTACCTTGTTGAAGTTAATCGGTGGTCAGTTGAAACCTTCATCTGGTTCTATTGAAGTAGATGGGCAGAATGTTCATCAGCTAAAACATAAGCACCTTTATCAACTGCGTAAAAAAATGGGAATGCTCTTTCAAAGTGGTGCATTGCTAACGGATATTTCGGTGTTTGACAATGTGGCGTTTCCGCTACGTGAACACACTCAGCTTCCCGAGTCGTTAATTCGCCATTTAGTATTAATGAAGTTAAATGCGGTTGGTTTGCGCGGCGCAAGGGATATGATGCCGGCCGAGTTGTCCGGTGGTATGGCACGACGTGTTGCATTGGCTCGAGCTATTGCACTAGACCCAATGATGATTATGTACGATGAGCCATTTACTGGGCAAGACCCCATTTCGATGGGTGTGTTGGTGCAGTTAATTCGCTTGTTGAATAATGCATTAGGCCTATCGAGTATTGTGGTGTCACATGATGTGAAAGAAACCTGTGCCATTGCAGACTATGTTTATCTGGTATCAAAGGGCAAAGTGGTTGAGCACGGCTCGCCGGAGCAATTAGCACAATCAGACTCTGAATGGACGCAACAGTTTATGCAGGGAATGGCTGATGGGCCTGTTCCTTTTCATTATGCAGCCAAAGAGTATGCAAAAGATTTAATGGGAATAGAGACGTGAGAATGAAGGTGACTTTAGCATGCTAGATTATTTGCAACGCTTAGGGGCTGCATCATTGAGTATGCTTGAGCGTTTGGGTCGAGGATCTGTTTTTTTTGTTAACATTTTGCTGAGCATCCCAAGTGTTTTGATGCGGCCGCGATTGTTAATTGCACAGATGTATTCGGTTGGTGTGCTGAGTTTTTCTTTGATTATTATTTCAGGGGTTTTTGTCGGTATGGTGCTGGCATTACAAGGGTTTTATACGCTGTCAGACTTTGGCGCAGAAGGCATGCTGGGCGTCATGGTTGCCGCGTCACTGGTTAGAGAGTTAGGCCCAGTGGTAACGGCATTGTTATTTGCTGGTCGTGCGGGGTCAGCACTAACCGCAGAAATTGGTTTAATGAAAGCCACTGAGCAATTGTCTGGAATGGAGATGATGGCTGTTGACCCGGTCAAAAGGGTTATGGCGCCACGTTTCTTGGCAGGTTTGCTTTCAATGCCTATTTTAGCGACATTGTTTAGTGCGGTTGGTGTTTTAGGTGGATACTTTATCGGCGTTGGCTTGCTTGGCATTGACGAAGGTGGTTTTTGGTCTCAAATGCAGGCTAAGATTGATTTCAACGAAGACATTATTAATGGCTTAATTAAAAGTGTAGTGTTTGGTTGGGTAGTCACATGGATTGCTATTTTTGAAGGTTATGATGCGGTGCCTACTTCTGAAGGAGTGGGGAGAGCAACAACGAGAACGGTTGTTCACTCTGCATTTGCTATTTTATTGTTAGATTTTATTTTAACTGCATTGATGTTTGGAGATATCTAGGTATGCACATATCAAGATCGATTGAGATTTTAGTAGGTTTTTTTGTAGCCATTGGCTTTGTTGCGATGTTTTTCTTGTCTATGGAAGTGAGCAATTTAAGCAATGCAAATAGTGACGAAGGTTACGATGTTATTGCTAACTTTGAAAATATTGGTAGCCTAAAAGTGCGTGCGCCAGTATCAATGGCTGGCGTCAACATAGGCCGAGTAAAGGCGATTGATTTTGACCCAGACTCATTTGAGGCTGTTGTCACGATGAAGATCGATGCAAAGTACAATCAATTACCTTCTGACAGTAATGCGAGTATTTTAACAGCAGGCTTGTTGGGTGAGCAGTTTGTTGGGCTTGAGCCTGGTGGTGAAGAAGAAGTACTTGTTCACGGCAGTCAACTTGAGATGACGCAATCAGCGTTAGTGCTTGAACAGATTATTGGTCAATTTTTGTTTAGCAGTAGCTCCGAAGAATAATAAGTTTTCAGCAGGCTGGATTTATCAATGAGTAATGCAATACTAGAGCAAAATGATGAAGGTGTAATATGTGTTTCAGGTACCTTAGGGTTTGATCATGTTGCGGCGTTGTTATTAGCGTCTGAGCCGTTTTTTGCCGGTCAGGCTGACCTAGCGTTTAACTTAAACTCAGTTGAAAAAACAGACAGCGCAGGCTTGGCTTTATTGGTTGAGTGGATGGCCATGGCGCAGAGGTCTGGTCAGGGTATTTGTTTTCAAGAAATACCTGAGCAAATGTTAGAAATCGCCCGAGTTAGTGGTCTTGATGGAATTCTGCCAATCGTTTAGTGGCGTTAGTAAATATAATAGGTAGGTAGAAAATGGATAAGTTGATTATTCAAGGCAGTGGGCCGCTCTCAGGAGAAATACGTATTTCAGGTGCAAAAAATGCGGCCTTGCCAATTTTGGCAGGTGCGTTGCTTGCCGAAAACCCAGTTATTATTGGGAATGTTCCTCATCTGCATGATATTACAACCACAATGAGTCTGCTAGGACAGATGGGTGTTACCTTATCGGTCGATGAAAAAGTAAGAATTGAAGTAGATTCATCTACGATCTCCACCTTTAAAGCACCTTATGAGCTGGTAAAAACAATGCGGGCATCAATTATTGTTTTAGGCCCATTATTAGCACGTTTTGGTAAAGCAGAAGTTTCCTTGCCAGGTGGTTGCGCAATTGGTTCACGACCGGTGAATATTCACTTAAAGGGCTTGGAGGCAATGGGCGCTGATATTCGAGTTGAGAATGGGTATATTCATGCGTCATGCGATCGGCTTAAAGGTGCAAGGCTTGTGTTAGATATGGTGACAGTGACAGGGACTGAAAACTTGATGATGGCTGCGACGTTAGCAGAAGGAACAACCATTATAGAAAATGCTGCACGTGAACCTGAAGTGAGTGATTTAGCTAACTTTCTAAATAAATTAGGTGCAAAAATATCAGGTATTGGAACAGACACCTTGACCATCGAAGGTGTTGAATCGCTAGCAACTAAAAATTTAGTGTATGACATTCTTCCAGATAGGATTGAAGCGGGCACCTATTTGGTGGCGGCTGCAACAACCGGGGGGAAGATTAAAATCAAAGACGTTGACCCTGGTACCTTAGATATGGTGTTGTCAAAATTGCAAGAAGCCGGTGCAGAATTGACCATAGGCGACGATTGGATTGAGTTGGATATGAAGGGGCAACGTGCTAAAGCTGTGTCTTTTAAAACAGCGCCATACCCAGGTTTTCCAACAGATATGCAAGCACAATTTATGGTGCTTAATACACTGGCTGAAGGGACATCGGTTATTACAGAAACGATTTTTGAAAATCGCTTTATGCATGTTCATGAGTTACAGCGTTTAGGTGCTGATATTAAATTAGAAGGTAATACAGCTATTTGTGTCGGTAAAGAAATGCTGGAAGGCGCAACAGTGATGGCAACAGATTTAAGAGCATCTGCAAGTCTGGTTATTGCTGGTTTAGTCTCTAAAGGCGAAACAATTATTGAGCGGATTTACCATATCGACCGTGGTTATGAATGTATTGAAGAAAAAACCGCTTTATTAGGCGGTCAAATACGCCGAGTACCTAGCTAGTTCAATGTTAACAATAGCAATTTCAAAAGGCCGGATTTTAAAAGATACGCTCCCGTTGTTGGCTGAGGCGGGCATCGAGCCATCTGAGGATTTATCTAAAACACGGAAACTGATTGTGCCAAGTGTTTGTGGTAAGGTTAATTTAGTCATCATAAGGGCTACTGATGTGCCAACCTTCGTAGAGTATGGCGCAGCAGATGTCGGCGTGACGGGTAAGGATACGCTGGTTGAACATGGTAGCGATAACCTTTATGAGCCGTTAGACTTAAATATTGCAAAATGTCGTTTAATGACGGCGATTGTAACGGGTAAAAAACTACCAACCGGTAAAATTCGAGTAGCGTCTAAATACGTGTCGTTAACGGAACAATATTTTGCTAAAAAAGGCCAACAAGTAGAAATTATTAAGTTATATGGCTCTATGGAGTTGGCACCTATTGTAGGCTTGGCCGATTGTATTGTGGATTTAGTCGATACTGGTAATACATTAAAAGCTAATGGTATGGAGCCACTAGACTTTATTATGGACATTAGCTCTAGGCTGGTCATTAATAAAGCCTCAATGAAAATGAAGTATCAACAAATTAAGACGCTGATTAAGACATTAGAAGTGGCTGTTGATAACAGGCGTTAATAAATGAATATACAAACGTTGAACGCATCGAGTACTGATTTTGATCAATCACTTGCTGATTTGTTGGCTTGGGATGATGTAGAAGATAGCTCGGTTAATCAAACCGTCAGTGAAATAATACAGGCTGTCCGCCAGCATGGTGATGCAGCGCTATTGTCATATACACAAGAGTTTGATCAATGGGAAGCCAGCGCCGATAACCTTGTCGTTGATCAAGAGCAGCTCGCTAGTGCTTGGGATCAATTGCCGGATGAGCACTCAAAGGCACTTAAAGTCGCCGCTGATAGGATTCGTCACTATGCCGAACAGCAAAAAGCACAATCATGGGATTTTGTCGATGAGATGGGTAATACGCTCGGTCAGAAAGTAACCCCACTTGAGCGTGTTGGTGTATATGTGCCGGGCGGTAAAGCGGCATACCCATCTTCAGTGTTGATGAATATTATTCCTGCGAAAGTAGCGGGGGTATCACAGATTGTAATGGTTACCCCGACTCCTAAGGGCGAACTAAACGCATTAGTTCTTGCGGCTGCCTGGCTTGCGGGCGTAGATAAGGTGATTAAAGTGGGTGGGGCGCAAGCCGTGGCAGCGCTTGCTTATGGAACAGAAACCGTGCCGAGAGTTGATAAGATTGTTGGGCCGGGCAATATTTTTGTCGCGACAGCAAAAAAGATGGTTTTCGGCCAAGTAGGTATAGACATGATTGCTGGTCCGTCTGAAATTCTTATTGTTTGTGATGGAAAAACCAATCCAGATTGGATAGCGATGGATCTTTTTTCGCAAGCAGAACATGACGAAAAAGCGCAGTCGATACTCGTTTCACTAGATGAAGGGTTCATTGAAGCGGTTAAGGCGAGCATAAAAAAATTACTTCCTACGCTTGAGCGTTCACAAGTCATAAAAGCCTCATTAGAAGGTAGGGGTGGGTTTATTTATGCAGAAACAAAAGAACAAGCGATAAGCATTGCTAATAAAATAGCGCCAGAGCATCTTGAGTTATCAGTAGATAATGCTGAGCAGTGGGCTGAAGAGATTAAACACGCGGGTGCAATATTTATAGGTAGATATACGCCGGAAGCACTGGGCGATTATTGCGCTGGACCTAACCATGTCTTACCGACATCTGGCACAGCGAGATTCTCATCACCACTGGGCGTTTATGATTTTCAAAAGCGCACTAGCATGATTAATTGCAGTAAAGCTGGGGCCTCAGCACTCTCTGATACAGCGTCTATTTTGGCGCGCGGTGAGGCTTTAACAGCCCATGCAAAATCTGCAGAATACCGTAAAATAAACGGCTAGTAGGATGTCAAAAAAAAACAAAATAGTTGAAGACTTAATTCGCCCAGAAATACAGAAAATGGCGGCTTATCATGTGCCAGAAGCAACAGGGCTGATTAAGTTGGATGCGATGGAAAACCCATTTCCGTGGCCTAAGGTAATGAAAGACGAGTGGTTACAACTACTTTCAAATGTTGAGCCTAATAGATATCCAGATCCATCAGCTAGGGAATTGATAACTGGGTTGCGTGATTGCTTTGATGTGCCAGCAGAATTAGGGGTAGTGCTTGGTAATGGCTCTGATGAGCTGATACAACTTATTTTAATGGCGATGAAGGATCGAAGTGCTGTCATAGCGCCAACACCAAGTTTTGTTATGTACCAGCACATTGCAAATTCTCTCGGTTTGCCTTTCACCGGTGTGCCGCTTAACGAAGACTTTAGCTTGAATATGTCGGCTATGAAGACTGCAATTAAACAAGAAGACCCGGCTGTTATATTTTTATCATACCCAAATAACCCGACGGCAAACTTATTTGATGATGATGATTTAATTCAAATTTTAGAATTGGCTAATGGCATAGTCGTGATTGATGAGGCGTATCAGCCTTTCGCATGCAAAACGTTTATGAATCAAACGCCAGATTTTAAAAATTTATTAGTGATGCGGACAGTGTCTAAATTAGGTTTGGCAGGGTTGAGGCTTGGTTTTGTAGTGGGCCACCCATGTCTGACAGACGAGCTTGAAAAAATACGCCTGCCATACAATATTAATGTTTTTACACAATTAACGGCTACATTTGCATTTAAACACATTGATACTCTAAATCAGCAAGCCGCCGTTATTCGCGAACAACGCGAACGGTTACTGAGCGGCTTAACGTCATTTACTGGAGTGAAAGTTTTCCCGAGTGATGCCAACTTTATATTATTCTCATTGTTATCCGATTCTGCGGAGCGTGTTTTTGAGCAATTAAAGCAAGCCGGTGTGTTAATTAAAAAAATGGCTAGTAATCCCGGTTTGCCGGCGGAATGCCTTCGCGTCACAGTAGGCACACGTTCGGAAAATGATTTATTTATTGAAAAATTTGCTTCAATACTAAAGCAGTAAATCAAAAAAGAGTTGTATATGGGATACAATTTCTCTTCTAGGCTTTGTTAGCTGACCCTAAAAAAATAAAATATGCTAAAATCCTGCGAATAAGTGCCGTGCAAAATGTGCATGTGTAATTTACGATGATTTTATGGAGATTTAGATGAGCGAACAAGTAGTAGATAAGCGCAGGCGTCTTTTTTTAACCGCTGCAGCTACTGCGGTAACGGGAGTGGGTGCGGCTTATGTGGCGGTTCCATTTATAGCGTCAATGAACCCAAGTGACCGTGCAAAAGCGGCGGGTGCTCCAGTTGAGGCTGATATTGGTAAGTTAGAACCCGGGCAGCTGATTCGTGTTGAATGGCGTGGGAAACCGGTTTGGGTGTTGAAACGTAGTCAAGAAGCACTCGCTGAGATGGCTGAAATGACCGATATATTAAGGGATCCAGATTCAAATGAATCTGAGCAACCAGAGTCTTGTAAAAATGTATCGCGCTCTATTAAGCCAGAAGTTTTTATTGCAGTTGGTATTTGTACACATTTGGGTTGCTCTCCAACCTATAGACCCGAAGTGGCTCCAGAAGACTTAGGTCCTCAGTGGAAGGGTGGGTTTTTCTGCCCATGTCACGGTTCGTTGTTTGATTTGTCCGGTCGAGTTTACGCGGGCGTACCTGCACCATTAAATCTTGTGGTGCCGCCTCATGAATATATAACAGACACCAGAATATTAATTGGTTCATCAGGAGGGCAAGCATAATGAGTGGCATGTTAAAAAATGCGTTAGGGTGGGTGGATGAACGATTCCCACTAAGCAAAGTGTGGAATGAGCATCTTGCAGAATATTATGCACCTAAAAACTTCAACTGGATGTACTACTTTGGTTCGTTAGCGATATTGGTGCTAATTAATCAATTTATTACCGGTATTTTCTTAACAATTAACTACAAGCCAGATGCAAAGTTAGCGTTTGACTCTGTTGAGTACATCATGCGTGATGTCGAATGGGGTTGGTTGATTCGCTATATGCACTCAACAGGCGCATCTGCTTTTTTCATCGTTGTGTATTTACACATGTTCCGTGGTTTGATTTATGGCTCATTTAAAAAACCTCGTGAATTAGTCTGGGTATTCGGCATGATTATTTATGTCGCTCTTATGGCTGAAGCTTTTATGGGGTATTTATTACCATGGGGCCAAATGTCATATTGGGGAGCACAAGTGATTGTGTCTTTGTTTGGAGCGATTCCTTATGTTGGTGAAGATTTAGCACTATGGTTACGTGGTGACTATGTTATTTCTGATGCAACACTTAACCGCTTTTTTGCTTTTCATGTGATTGCGATTCCATTAGTACTGGTTATTTTGGTGTTTATGCACATTGTGGCATTGCATGCAGTGGGTTCTAACAACCCAGAAGGTATCGAGATTAAAAAGCACAAGGATGATAAAGGTGTACCGTTAGACGGAATACCATTCCACCCATACTATTCAGTCAAAGACTTAGTAGGTGTCGCGGTGTTCATGTTTGTCTTCGCATTAATTATTTTCTATATGCCGGAGATGGGAGGCTACTTCCTTGAGCACGCAAACTTTATACCAGCGGACCCATTGAAGACACCTGAGCATATTGCCCCGGTATGGTACTTCACACCGTTTTACGCAATCTTAAGAGCGGTGCCTGATAAGTTCCTAGGCGTTGTTGCAATGGGTGGTGCAATTTTTGTTTTATTCCTATTGCCTTGGTTAGATAGGGGTGTGAATAAATCAATACGTTATAGAGGCCCTATATTTAAAGCGGCGATAGTTGCATTTTGTGTTAGTTTCATTGGCTTAGGTTACTTTGGAATGCAGCCTGTAACAGAAATAGGCACCATAGCTTCTAGGCTCTTCTCGATTGTTTATTTTGCTTTTTTCTTATTAATGCCATTTTATTCAAACCTTGGCCAAGATAAATATGTTCCAGAGAGGGTAGAAGAGAAATGAAAAAACTAAGTTTGGCTTTATTAGTACTATTTTCATCACAATTGTTTGCTGCAGGTGGGGCAATTGAACTTGAGTCGGCGAGGATAGATTTAGATAACAAGGCGTCTTTACAACGGGGTGCTAAGTATTTTGTTAACTATTGTTTAAGTTGTCATTCAGCTAAGCAACTTAGATACTCAAGAATGGCGAAGGATTTAGAAATCCCGCCTGAATTAGTTGAGCTTAATCTAATGTTCACGGGTGAAAAAATATTTGATGGTATGACCATTTCAATGCGTCCAGAAGATGCAGTAAAGTGGTTTGGTGTTAACCCACCAGACTTATCATTGATTGCTAGGTCTCGTGGCTCTGACTGGTTATACACCTACCTAAAAAGCTTCTATGTAGATGCATCGCGCCCGTTTGGAGTGGACAATGCGTTGTTTCCAAAAGTAGGGATGCCACATGTATTGGCAGACTTACAAGGTATGCAGCAAGCAGTCTATAAAGATGTTGAGCTTGAAGATGGTTCTATTCGTAAAGTGATAGATCGATTAGAAATCGTTGAGCCTGGTCGAATGACTGAAAAAGAATTTGATAAGGCGATGAATGACCTTGTTAATTTTATGACCTACATGGGCGAGCCAGCAAAACTTGAACGTCAACGCCTTGGTTGGAAAGTCTTGATGTTTATCTTCTTGATGATTGTCGTGTTCTATTTCTTAAAGAAAGAATATTGGAAAGACGTTCACTAAAAATATAATAAGCGGTACTAGTTGAGGAGCTTTGTATTTAACACAAAGCTCTTTCACATATAATAAAACGGACAAAATAATGATAAATGCACTGAATAGAAAATCCATCATGACGCTTTTTGCAGACCCTGTGTGTCACTATAGTCACCGTGCTCGTTTTATATTGTGCGAAAAAAGTGCATCAGCTGAAGTTGAATTTGTAGATAGCAAGGAGTTTCCAGAAGACTTACAAGAGTTGAACCCGTATGGAACCTTACCTATTTTAATTGACAGGGATTTAGCCTTATTTAATTCAAGAATTATTATGGAATATTTGGATGAACGCTTTCCGCATCCACCGTTATATCCTATTGACCCTGTATCCCGTGCACGTTCTCGTCTGTTAATACATAGAATTGATCAAGACTGGTATACCCTACTTGATGATATTGTTAACGCAGGTGAGAAAAAAGCGGCAAAAGCAAAGAAACTACTTAGAGAAAACTTAATCGCTTCTATTCCATTGTTTGAATCAAATAAATACTTTTTAAGTGATGAGTTTACATTGGTAGATGGTGTATTGGCTCCTTTACTTTGGCGTCTACCACTATATGGTATTGAATTACCTAAAGAAGCAAAGGCCATTAAGGACTATATTGCTCGAGTCACAAAACGTGACACCTTCCAAGAAAGCATGAGCAAAGAAGAGCTTGATATGATGGAAAGTCATATATTAATGGCCTCTTAATTATCAATGACGCCACTCAAGCCTTATTTAGTACGCTCTTTACATGAGTGGATACTTGAAAACGGAATGACTCCCTATCTTTTAGTTGATGCAAGCTATGAGGGGGTCATTGTTCCGACTGCATATGTATCGGATGAGCGTATTATTTTAAATACTAACCCGAGCGCAGTACAAAATTGGTTTTTAGATAATGAGGCTATTTCTTTTTCTGCTCGGTTCTCTGGTCAGTCTGAAAACCTATATATCCCGATCAATGCTGTTTTAGCGACGTATGCAAAAGAAAATGGTAAAGGGATGATGTTTGATGAACGCTTTGAAGATGACGTGCCACCAGATCCTGATAAATCGCCGGCAAAAAAAGAAACTAAAAAACCGGTGTTAAAAATAGTTAAATAATGTCTATGCCGGCTACTTAAACGTAGTGGCATGAATTAGACATAAAACCATCTCAGTTCTCGACCTCAGTGGTAAGTAGCACTTATTGCTAATCTATTCGTGGTAATAACGGTATCAGTCAAAATGCTTTGCCTGCTGGTGTTTATTTTACGGTTGCTCATCAGTTGGGATTACGGGTTATTCACTAAAGTCCATTTAATAGACTACCCTGTTATCTCAGTGCTAATCTAGCTTTCTTATCATCTGGTTCGGCTAAGTCTTATCGGTAAGCTACCTTGTAATTACTTGCTGTTAAACAGAGCTGTTCGATCAAAAAGCTAACGACAATCATTAAACCTACTTAAACTATTTTTTTAGTCCATTAAAATGAAATGCTTGCTTTAGCGCTTCTAGGTTGCCATCAGTATATTGTCACGTTATGGTTGGCTGCTAATAATATGTGTGATAAATAACTAACATCGTAGAGTAAATAACTTACCGCTTACTCATTAATAAATATAAGCCATTAAATGGCAATAAAAGAGAGCATAAATGAGCCATAAAATATCTTTAATAGAAGCGTTTAACACCACTTCAAGCACCTATGCTAATAGTGTTGCGGTTATTGATAATGATACGTCATGTACTTTCATAGGGTTAAAAACTGCTTCAGATAAATTTGCTCACGGGCTGCTAAAACGGGGTATTAAAAAAGGCGACACAGTCGCCTTGTATTGCATAAACAGTATTGAGTTTGCGATAGCTTATATGGGTATCGTTAAGGCTGGAGCTGTTGTGGTTCCTATTAATTTACTTCAAAAAGCGGCTGAAATCATTTATGTGATGACAAATGCACAGGTTAAAGGTGTTATTTACCATGAAGCTTTTCAGGCGAATATGGATGACATTGCTGCAGAGATATCAGCACCGTTATTTAATATTTGTATCCGCGCTAATCGTGAAGAATCTGCCGATTGGAAGCAACTTTGTGATAATGATGGCTCATTACCAAATATAAAAATTGACCCAGTTAATGACTTAGCGGCTATTTTATACACGTCCGGTACTACGGGGAAACCAAAAGGTGCGATGCTGACACATCACAATTTAGTGAGCAACACATCTAGTGTCTTTCAGGCAATGAAATGGCAAGCAGGTAAAGAGGTGATTGTTCTTGTGTTACCAATGTTTCATGCGTTTGCAGCGACTGTGGGCATGCTGACCCCTCTGACCCATGGCTGTGCTTTTGTTCCCGTTGCCAAGTTTGAACCTGATAATTTGCTTACCATCATCGAAAAAACTAACAGTACCGTTTTTCTTGGTGTGCCTAGTATGTACAACGTGTTGCTGAATACTCGTGACGATAAGTGTGCACGCTTTCGTTCAATTAAGTTATGTGTGTCTGGTGGCGCGTCGATGCCGGTAGACATATTAAATCGTTTTGAACAAAAATTTGGCGTGCCCATTTATGAAGGCGATGGGCCAACAGAGTGTTCACCGGTAACTTGTGTAAATCCAGTAGGCGGCATTCGAAAAATAGGCACGGTTGGTCTGCCTGTACCCAATGTTGAAATGAAAATTCTTAATGAACAGGGTGTGGAGTTGCCGGTAGGTGAAATTGGTGAAATTGCCGTTCGTGGCGATAATGTGATGAAAGGCTATTGGCAATTGCCAGAGGCGACCAAAGAGTCTTTTTATGAAGATTGGTTCTTAACCGGTGACTTAGGTAACGTTGACGAAGAGGGTTACTTTAGTATTCTCGATCGGAAAAAAGATATGGTTATTGTTAACGGTATGAATGTTTATCCGCGGATTATTGAAGAGGTGCTGTATCGCTATGACGGAATATTAGAAGCAGCGGTAATTGGGCAAACAGATGAACTACATGGTGAAATCCCCGTTGCCTATGTCGTGTTAAAAGAGAGCGTTGAGGCGAGCTCAGCCGATATACGTCGTTGGTGTCGTCAACACTTAGGCAGTTATGAAGTGCCAAGAAAAGTCGTTTTTATGGATACACTTCCTAAAAATGGTGCTGGTAAGATCGTGAAGCGGGTTTTAAATAAGCGCGGTGAAATAGAAAGGGGTGTTCAATAGTTCGACTGTTATGGTTGTTTTCAATAGGGCACTTAAATGATGGGTATGTTTTCTATAGCTCTAAGCGTTAAGAATATTGAAATATATTGTCCTAAAGCGGCGGTGTCCAAGTCGTTATAATGACAAACGTAATGAATAATTTATAAGGTTCAAAGGGCTGTTGATGAGTAAACAAGAATTTAACCATGTCTTTCCATTATCTGTTCGCTGGGGTGACGCAGATGTTTATGGACATATTAATAATGTTGAATTTGTTCGTTATGTTGAATCCGGTCGAGTTGCTTACTGCGAAGAGGTGATGGGCTTAACCCTTAAAGCGGGTATAGAGTCGGGCTGGGTATTAGCGGATATGCAATGTAGGTATCTAAAACAAGTCCATTATCCAGCCTTACTTGAGGTTCATACGCGCATTAGTCAAATGGGTAATAAAAGCGCAACAATGTTAGTCGATATTTATCACAAAGGTGAGGATACTCCCGTACTAACGAGCCGAGGAGTGATAGTTTGGTTTGATATGAAACGTCAACAAACAGCCCCAATTCCCAACGATATTAAAGCAAAAGTTGCTTCTTTTGAACAATCGGTAGAAGGTGTAACGCTACCATGACAAAGAAAAAAACCTTATTATCGTGGAGTAGTGGTAAAGATAGCGCGTGGACACTTTATCAACTTCAGCAAGATGAGGATATTGAACTGCTTGGTTTAGTAACAACGGTCAATCAAACACACCAACGTGTTGCGATGCATGCAGTTCGTGTGGAACTGCTAAAGCAACAAGCGGCGGCGGCAGACCTCCCCTTATATATTATCCCCATTCCATCGCCATGTAGTAATAATGAATATAACCGAGCAATGAGTGCTTTTTTTGAATCCATCGAAAAGCTGGGTGCCACGCATATGGCCTTTGGCGACTTATTTTTAGAGGATATTCGCCAATACCGAATAGACAACTTAAAACCAACTGGGATAGAGCCTTTATTCCCACTCTGGTTGAAACCGACCGATCAACTAGCTCAACAGATGTTAGCAGCTGGCTTAAAAACGCACATTACTTGTATTGACCCTAAGCAGTTGCCAGCCAGTTTTGTAGGGCGTGATTTTAACCAACAGTTTTTAGATGACTTACCGATTGGTGTTGATCCATGCGGTGAAAATGGTGAGTTTCATAGTTTTGCGTATGCTGGCCCGATGTTTAAGTACTCCATTGGGGTGTTGCTGGGTGAAGTCGTGGAACGTGATGGCTTTGTATTTGCAGACTTAATGCCAACCGAAGAGGCAGTATGAATAATTTAACCTTTAGTAATAAATTTGTAAGCCAGTTACCTGCTGATAATGTTAGCGAGAATTACCCGCGGCAGGTTCAGGGAGCTTGTTTTTCATGGGTTAGTCCAAAACAGATGAAGGCGCCATCGCTGGTTTCTTACTCTCTAGAAGCGGCGGCATTATTAGACTTAGATGAAGACGATTGCTTATCAGAACAGTTTCTCAATACTTTTTCAGGGAATGAACAACTCGATGGCATGCAGCCATATGCTACTTGTTACGGCGGCCATCAGTTTGGAAATTGGGCAGGGCAACTGGGCGATGGGCGAGCAATTAATTTAGGAGAAATTGTTAATAAAAAGGGTGAACGTTGGGCTTTGCAGCTTAAAGGAGCCGGGCCAACACCGTACTCTAGAACGGCAGATGGGTTAGCTGTTTTACGCTCTTCGATTAGAGAATTTTTGTGCAGTGAAGCGATGTTTCATCTTGGCGTGCCAACCACGCGGGCACTTAGTCTAGCAAGTACTGGCGAGCATGTTATGCGTGATGTGATGTACAACGGTAACCCGGCGCCTGAACCGGGTGCTGTCGTTTGTAGGCTCGCACCATCCTTTACGCGTTTCGGGCATTTTCAATATTACGGGCAACAAAATAAAGATTTATTAAAACAGTTTGTTGATTACACGCTTGAAACCGATTTTCCGCACTTACTAGAAAAAGACTCAGTGCCGTCTAAGCAGATTTATCTGAAGTGGTTTGAAGAGGTCTGCAGATTAACTTGCGATATGGTCATAGAATGGATGCGAGTTGGTTTTGTTCACGGGGTCATGAATACCGACAATATGTCGATACTTGGTTTAACCATTGATTATGGTCCCTATGGTTGGCTTGAATCGTATGACCCTAACTGGACACCTAATACCACCGATGCAACACATCATCGTTATGCCTTTGCTCAACAAGCAAAAATAGCGCACTGGAATTTATATCAATTAGCAAATGCGATTTATCCGTTGATTGAGGAGGCAGAACCGTTGGAAAAAGCGCTTAACGAGTATGCTGAGCGTTACGGTCAACAATGGTTATTAATGATGTCTAAAAAGCTCGGTTTCTCGCAGCTTGAAGAAGAGACTGATAGTGAGTTGGTTAAACAATTGCTGTCATTTTTTAGTTTGCATGAAACAGATATGACGATTTTCTTTAGGCGATTAGCAGATATTCAGACAACTTCTGATGACTTTAACGTCGCAACAGCGATAGAGCATTTAAAGCCAGCGTTTTATATTGATGAGCTTGAGCTGCAGGCGAAAGAGGCGATCACCGAGTGGTTAGTTCGCTATGTGAAACGGTGCGAACAAGAGCCGCAAAATGCGGTGCAAAGAAGGGCCTTAATGAACAGCGTTAACCCTAAATATGTATTACGTAATTATTTGGCTCAACTGGCGATCGATAAATCAGAGAAAGGCGATCACAGCATGGTGAATGAGCTCTTAGAGGTTTTAAGGCACCCATATGATGAACAACCTGATAAAGAACACCTCAATCAAAAAAGGCCAGATTGGGCGAAGCATAAAGTAGGTTGTTCTATGCTGTCGTGTAGCTCTTAATTAAGGTTGGTTTTTTTTAGAATAAAGCCAAGCGCTTAAGGTCAGCAAAGCATATATTCCTACGATAAAAGCTAATTGCTGCGGTTGATGCGTAAACTCATAATAAATGATCAGTGCGGTGGCTAAAACAAGCCCGACGATGGAGCTTATTGTTATTAACGGGGAAGCCTTTGTTAGCTGCCGAATTTTAAAGTTTGCATAAGCCATCAATACAGAGACAAGCAAAAACGTAATGCTACCAAACTCAAGAATAATGCGCAGACTTCCAGCTAATATTAATAAAAATGCCATTATCGACATACCGATAATGGACGCAGTGGGTATTTGGCCAGAGCGTTTGGCGAGAATGGCAGGAAAGTAACCATCTTGAGCAATGACGGCCATTTGCCTTGAAGCACCGAATAAGGTGCCACTAATTGCACTACTGGTGGCTAACAGTGCACCAATAATAACAAGGTCTGTACCCCATTGGCCGAGTGTGTGATTTGCTCCAGCAGCGAGTGCATATTCTTGGTTCTCGATAATTTCTTCAAATGAGATAGCTAAAATGGCGCCAAGTGAAATCACAACATAAATCAAAATAGCTAAAAAAATAGCAGAATAAATTGATTTTGGAATATTGACCTCAGGCTGTTCCATTTCATTCACTGCATTGATGACTAGTTGAAACCCTTCGTAGGCGACAAAGGTCAGTGATGCCACAATAAGTATTGATAGAAGGCTAGTGTTTTGTTCGTTTTGCAGAAGCTCAGGCAGGGAGGTCTGGCTGTTGTTAATCAGCACAAAGGAGATCACGATTAGGATAATTAATTTGCTATAGACCATAATGTCTTCAATTTTACCCATACCTTTAACGCTCCATATATTGATTAGTGTGAAGCTTAAAATGATCAGTCCAGCAACGATTTTTCGTCCCCATTCATTGTTTGCAAAATCAACAGCACTAACGGCGTAAGAAGAAAAAGTATAGGCATATAAAGCAAGTGTACTGATATAACCAAAAATCACACACCAACCAATTAATGAGGCGGCAAACCGCGATTCGGGAAAGGTTCTTTTGTAAAACGAGTACGTAGCTCCTTCATCTTGGTAGTAAACGCCCAGCTTTATATATGAATAACAGGCTAATAAGGCAATTCCGCCGCCGATAAAGATAGCCACGGGTGTATACGCACCGACCATTGAAACAGAAATGCCCAAAATGGTAAAAATGCCTCCGCCAACCATCCCTCCCAATGCAATGGCAATTAATTCTGGCACGCCAAGAGTTTTTTCTCTTGATCTATGGATGGTTTTTTTTTCAGCTAGTGTCATGATGGCTATTGATTAGTTAATAACGCTATAGTTTTCGTTGGTAGGTTTTCTATTGTGTTTGGAGCTAATGATTGAAAGGTGTAATAACTATCAATCATTAGAGGGGAATGCGTCAATGAGCTGTGTCAAAAATGCTTTAATCTGTTAGCCTGTTTTTTTGTGATTAAAAAAATTATTAACGTAGATGGCTATCGGATCAACCATTAATAAAGTGTCTTTGAGTATCGCTAATATGGATAGCCATTATTATGCAACTCACGAGTTAACAGTAGCCCAACACCCATCAGAAAATGATTTCAGGTTGATGGTTCGATTAATTGCTTTTATAGCCAATGCTAATGAAAACCTGACATTTACCAAAGGCTTATCAACCGATGATGAGCCGGAATTATGGCAAAAATCATTAACAGGTGAGATTGAATTATGGGTTGAGCTTGGGCAGCCAGATGAAAAACGTATCCGTAAGGCTTGTGGACGAGCACAACAAGTGATTATTTATACCTATCACGAAGGTAAGGCGACTGTTTGGTGGCAACAACACGGCGAAAAGTTAGCACGGTTTAAAAATCTCAGTATCGTGCACATTACAGCCAGTGGGGTAGAAGCATTGGCGGGCCGAACGATGAATTTACAGTGTAATATCCAAGACGGTGAAATGTACTTAAGTGATAATGACTTAAATCAAATAGTTAACCTAAAAAGCTATTAAACAGAGTGGGTTCTTAAGAGTTTGCGCTAAGTTTTTGGCCGGTTTGATATAATAATCAACCAAGGCACTGGATTTACGTTCCAGCCAGCTCATTGAGGATACATATGAAAAATCAAGACTACGTTGTTTGTGCGCTCTATCACTTTGTTAGATTAGCTGACCACGCCGCATTAAAACAGCCTTTACTTAAGCTAATGCAACATCAGGGTATTAAGGGTACTTTACTGCTCGCCGCTGAAGGCATTAATGGCACCGTTGCAGGAAAACGCAATGGGATAGACCACCTATTAGGGTGGCTAAGAAATCAAGAAGCGTTTAAAAACCTTGTTCACAAAGAATCGTATGTCGATTCGCAACCGTTTAACCGCACTAAGGTGAAGCTTAAAAAAGAAATCGTCACGATGGGTGTCGAGGATATTGACCCTAACGATATAGTGGGTACGTACGTTAAACCAACACAGTGGAATGCACTGATTAACGACCCTGATGTGTTATTGGTGGATACCCGCAATGACTATGAAGTGGCGATTGGTACATTTAAAGGGGCGCTAAACCCTAAAACGCAAACATTTCGCGAATTTCCTGATTACGTAAAAGAAAATTTAGATGCAACGAAGCATAAAAAAGTAGCGATGTTTTGTACCGGCGGTATTCGTTGTGAAAAATCGACTGCTTATCTCAAACAACAGGGTTTTGATGAGGTGTATCACCTGGAAGGTGGGATACTAAAATACCTTGAGGAAGTGCCAGAGGAGCAAACGCAATGGGAAGGAGAATGTTTTGTCTTCGATAACCGCGTGTCGGTGGATCATCAATTAGAAAAAGGCAGTTTTGATCAGTGTTTTGGTTGCAGAATGCCCATTACCGAAGAAGATAAATTGCATCCGCACTATCAGCAGGGAATCAGTTGCCATCATTGTTTTGATAAAACGGATGAGGAGCAAAAAGCACGGTTTATTGAACGTCAACATCAAATTGAACTGGCAAAACAACGCGGCGAGGAACATATTGGTGGTGAAATGGCTGAATTGATTGAGCAGCATCGGCAAGATAAACTTAAAAAGAAACGCGAAGCCAACAGCGAAACACAGGACACTTAAATGAAAACACCCTTCTTAAAACTGTGTTGATAAATAAAAATGAGGACCCGATAGGGTCTGCGCTGATAAATTTTTATCAAACGCAAGATGATACGCCTATCTTCGTTGATATGGATATTGCAGAGCAAGATACGCTAGCGCCCAGCTATTTTTTCCGTTCCTATGAGCAGTGCCCCGCGTTAGAGCAAGCAGCCCTTCAGTTAGCCTATGGAAAAGTGTTAGATGTAGGCGCAGGTGCAGGCTCACATAGTTTGTATTTGCAGAATCAAGGACTCGATGTGACTGCTTTAGATATATCGCCTCATTCAGTGGCGTTGATGAAAAAGCGCGGTTTATCAACGGTTAAATTGTGTAACTTTTATGATTTACCTGAAGAACCGTTTGATACCTTATTATTATTAATGAATGGAATCGGCTTAGTTGAAACATTAGAGGGCTTTGATGCCTTTTTTTCAAAAGCAAAAAGTTTGTTGGCACCGAATGGACAAATATTGTTAGATAGCTCAGATCTTATCTACCTTTACGAACAAGACGATGGTTCTTACCTGATTGATTTAAATGATAAATATCATGGTGAGGTCGAGTTTAACTTGTCTTATAAAGATATTACTGGAAAGCCATTTAATTGGTTATATGTTGCTGAGGAATTATTACAAGATGCAGCTGACAGAAATGGCTTTAGTTGCGAGATAGTTCAGCAAGGGCCGCACTATGATTATTTAGCTAAGTTAACGTTTATTGATGGCTGAGTTGAACGATAAAACTGCCAAGATAATCATAATGGTTTGTTAGTTTCGCGGCTAATTGAGTGTAAATTGCTAAGAGTGTGATTATGGAAAAGCCTCATCAATGCCCGATTAGTGAGCTCTATCAATCACTTGATAGCCATGAAACAGGCTTGTCAGATGAAGAGGCTGAGCGGCGGCTTAAAATTGTTGGTACGAATGAACTACACGTTCGGCAGCAAACACCTGGCTATATAAAATTCCTCTTACAATTTAAAAATTTCTTTGCCATCTTGCTGATGGTTGGGGGCAGTTTAGCTTTCTTTGCTGATTATTTGGACCCAGGTCAAGGTAACTTTTATATTGGTTGTGCCCTGTATGGCGTGGTATTACTCAACGCTATTTTCACCTTTATACAGGCGTATCAAAGTGAAAAAATCATGCAAAGCTTTCAGAAAATGTTACCAACGATGGTTAATATTGAACGTGAAGGTGAGGTTAAGCAGATCGCCGCTAGCCAAGTGGTTCCTGGTGACATCATGTTGCTGTATGAGGGCGATAAAGTCTCGGCAGATGGGCGCTTAATTCGCGTTAATCAACTGCAAGTCGATATGAGTAGTTTAACGGGTGAAAGTACGCCCGAAACCTTACAGTTAGAGGCTGATAGCGAGAACCCATATCAAAGCCGAAATATGGTGTTTTCAGGTACCTTGGTACAAAGTGGCAATGCTAAGGTGCTGGTTTGTGAAACAGGTATGGCGACTCAAATTGGTAAAATAGTTGAGTTAACCAAGCAGACCTCAAACGTTGAAACTCCCATTGGTAAAGAGCTAAATTACTTCATAAAAATAATCAGCAGTATTGCGATAGTGCTTGGTATTAGCTTTTTTGCCGTGAGCGTGGCGATTGGGAAAGGGGAGATCAGTAGCCTTATTTTTGCGATTGGGATCATCGTCGCGAATGTACCCGAAGGCTTATTGCCAACGGTCACATTAGCACTCACCATGGCCAGTAAACGAATGGCGCGTAAAAATGCGCTGATTAAAAATTTAGAAAGCGTTGAAACACTGGGTAGCACCACCGTTATTTGCACCGATAAAACTGGCACCCTAACGCAGAATAAAATCAGTGTTAACAGCTTGATTACTAACCAACGTGAATACGATGTGGGGCTATCGTTGACTGCTGATGATGTGGAATTACACATAGCCCGTCGAGTGATGACCCTTTGTAATAACGCACACCTAGACAGTGAGCTGAAATACAGTGGTGATTCAACAGAAGTGGCGCTGCTGGCTTACGCAGAAAAGCTAACCTCAATTAAAGGCATTGTTCAGACTAAACGCCTAGCCGAAAAACCGTTTACCTCTGAAGATAAATATATGGTGACCGTTAATGAATCACCAGAGGGCGATCATTTTCATGCCTATTTAAAAGGGGCGCCTGAAGTGGTGATGGCGATGTGTGATCAGATTCATTTAAATGGTCAAAAGGTGGCGTTTACCGATGCTTACCGAAAGCAGGTTGTTGCGCAATATATGTCGCTGGCTGAACGAGGTGAGCGAGGCTTAGCATTAGCTTATAGGAATCTTGATAATGATGGCATTCCGGATGCGCATTACATATTTGTTGCGGTTGTTGGCATGATTGATCCGCCTCGGGTAGAAGTTCCTGAGGCGATCTTAAAATGTCGGCAGGCTGGCATACGTGTGTTTATGCTAACCGGTGACTTTGGCCCTACAGCTAAAGCGATAGGTAAACAAATTGGCCTATTTAGTGAGAACGGCAAGGTGCTAAATGGTGATGAATTATCAGCATTAGATGAGGCTGGCTTATCGAGCTTGCTGGATGAAAATGAATTGATATTTGCGCGTATTACACCAGCGCAAAAGTTGAAAATAGTCCAAGCCTTGCAAAAGAAAGATCAAATCGTCACGGTCACCGGTGATGGGGTGAACGACGCGCCTGCGCTTAAAAATGCAGATATGGGCGTAGCAATGGGCTTGATGGGGACAGATGTCGCGAAAGAAGCGAGTAATATGGTGTTAATGGACGATAACTTTGCCACCATTGTGACGGCTATTGAAGAAGGCCGGACTATTTTTGATAATATCAAAAAGTTTATCGCTTATATTTTAACCAGTAATATCCCTCAAATTCTGCCTTTTATCGCCTATGTTTTGTTGGATATCCCGCTGCCACTCACCGTGGTGTTAATACTGGCGATTGATTTAGGCACCGATATTATTCCAGCGCTGGGCTTAGGTTCAGAAAAGCCTGAAACCGATGTGATGAATAAACCGCCACGTGCCAGACATGAGCGGCTCTTAACGCGAAATTTATTGTTTATGAGCTATGGCATTGTCGGCATGATTCAAGCGGCTGCCGGCTTTTTTAGTTATTTTTATATCCTGCTGGATGGCGGCTGGCAATGGGGCGAGGCGTTGGCCGTATCCGATCCGCTGTATCGACAAGCGATTACTGCTTTTTTTGCGTCCATCATTATCTGCCAAATTGCCGATGTATTAATTTGTCGTACACGACGACAAAGTATCTTAACGGTAGGTATTTTTGCCAATAAACTCGTGTTACTGGGTGTTGTGTCAGAGTTGATCTTATTGGCTTTAATTGCCTATGTACCTTTGATGAATACGTTCTTTGGTACCGCGCCGCTGGAATTATGGCAGTTAAGTTTGAGCATTCCGTTTGCCATTACGATTATTATTGCAGATGAAATACGGCGAGTATTTGTAAGGCGCGAGAATCGGTTTGTATTGAAATGGCTGACATGGTGATACTACTATGCCAAGAATAATGGGTACAAAATCAAACAGAGTGATGAGTTAACATGCTCTAGGGTTGTTTTTGATTGATGACGTTTGTTCTGAGGTCAGTTGATGATTTTGATGTATCAACACTGATTTTGTTCGGCTGCTGGTGATGTTATTAAATAATGTTGAGATTTGAAATCTAGCTCGCTGGGCTGCCAGTACATAATATAGCCACTTAATAAGCCATAAACTAACTAAGCCATAAAATTAATTAAGCTTGAATCCAGATTGATGAGTTGTCGAGAAACAGTGCCTTCTTTATTTTTGAGGGAAGGCACTGTTTTTCCTTTGGTGATGGTGTGTTTTAGTTAAATACTGGTTTTATTTTGCTTTTTTCAGTAACCAAAAATCAAAAAAACCGGAGACGAGGAATACCATAGGAAAGGTTACACCTAACATGGCTGTGGCAATCCATAATTCAAGTTCCCAGCCACCTGCTGGGCCTGATATTAGCTCATGCCCTACGAATAAATATCCAGCATAACTGTAGACTCGGTACATGACTAAGCCTGCTATAACCGCACAAGCTAATAGCGCAAAACCACGGTAAGGCTGCTTTAGGTTAGGGAAGAGGCTAAATTGCATCATATTGTTAACCAAAAAGGCACCAAAAAGCATGCAGACCGGTACTTGAATCATATAGCTGACCTGTTCCATGCCGATAAAATCAGTAAAAAACCAGCGTACGATGAATGCAAAAAGTAAAACATAGATCGTTCCAATAAGGCCGCGAATAGGCTGCGGGCGGCCCATCGACAGCTTGTTAATAGGCCAAAAGTCAAATAAAGAATGAATAACGATCACCCCTGCCGTTGTGACGGCAAATGTCATAGCAACCCATGAGTCGAATAAGCCTTTCGGGTCAATTTCTGGGTGGTAAAGCGGGTGAACAATCTCGCCGTTGGGTGTAGGAATATGTGCTAATGCGGTGTAGTCAAAAAAGATAAACCAGACTATATAGGCTATGACATAGGTGGCCACTAAAGTAACAAGCCCAATGATGACAGGGTTTTTACTCAGTAAAGAAAAAGGCCAAGCATGCCATATCGGAATAAGCCACAAAACAGTCACAACCGTTAGTATCGTATACTGGATAAACATCGGGGTATCGCCATAATTTTGCCCAACCAAGGCAGACAATAACAAGGTGAAGAATGCACCTGCAGCAACAGTAATAAGGGTTAAGCAAATGCCTTTTAGTGGCTGTGGCATATCGCCGATTCGTTTGGGTAAGTTGTTATGCCAAAACAAATTTAAAATGACTTGTGTGGGTGTTGCGCACATAAATGCGATACCCACCCAACCGGTAAAAAAGTGTTGCTCAAAAGGTGCAATACAAAGAGCGGCTAGGGTTAATACAACAATGATACCCATGCTCCCTGATAGTAGGGTAGATGAAAGTGACTGGTTTGCTGCTTGAGTGCTCATGAGGCTCCTTTGATATTATTTTTATCACATAACCATAGACTATCTATAAGTCATATTAAAGTTGAATTTAACGATAAATAGGCTCGTGGGTATTAATTAGGGTTACGCCAATCAATACTAGTATTCCAATTCAGCAACGGGCTCAATATTGATGAATACTTCAATAATCAAGCGATAACACTTGTTCAAGTAACGATCCCATAAAGAGGTTTGTAAATAGTTTGCAGAGCAAGTATCGGTTTAAGTGGGGGCTAAAAGGACAGCTGTGTTGCCATCATTAGTGCGATAAAGGAGACGATAAAGGGTCATTTAAGGCTATAACATGTCTTGCGAAACTGATAATAAAAAACTATGTTGGCGATGAATGCTGCAATGGTAAAGTAGCCCTTTAAAACTCGGAACGTTTGATATTTTAATGTTTGAAGAAAAAGCAGAATGTAATCACCTGCCTGAGTTATTGCAACAGTTAAGCAGTGCCATCGAACAATGCCAGCGATTTGAACAGCCTGATGCCATGTCAACCGTGGACAGTTGGACTACAGCATTAAATCGTCCAGTACCTACGCAAGGTATTGGTGCAAAACAGGTGATTAGTGAATTGGGTTTACATGTGATGCCGAATGGGTCGCAACTGGCTAAACCCGGTTGTACATCCTATATAACAACAGCCGCGACGGATATGGGGTCTATTGCGACATTGGCTGGAATAGTGGCATCACCACAACGTGTTGGCATGACCGCTTTTAACCATTTAGAAGAGGTTGCGTTAAATTGGTTAACTGAAATGTTTGATTTGCCAAAGGGTATGCAAGGCGTTTTTAGCAGTGGCGGTTCTACGGCTAATTTAATAGGCTTAGGCGCGGCTAGGCAGTCTGCCTTTGAAAAAGTTGGTTTAGACCCAGCAAATGACGGTGTTCAGCGCGCTTGTAAAGTGTATGCCACTGAGCATAGTCACCACACCATACACCGTGCAGCTGCTGTGTTGGGTATGGGGCGAAAGGCGATGGTGCATGTGCCTGTTGATAATATGATGAGGCTTTCACCGAGAGAGCTTAAACGTTTATTAATAGAAGATAAAAAGTCCGATGCATTACCAGTGGCTATTGTGGCTAATGCAGGCAGCACGAACACAGGCTCGATTGACCCTTTGCAAGAAATTGGCGAAATTGCACGTGAACATAATATTTGGTTTCATGTTGATGGTGCTTATGGTTTACCCGGCACATTAGATCCACAAGTACATGAATTATATAAGGGGCTGGCATTAGCTGATTCTATTACTGTTGATGCTCATAAATGGTTAGGTGCACCGGTTGGTATTGGGGCGACTTTTGTGCGCGATGTTCAAGCGCAATATAAAACCTTTAACCAAGGCGAAGCAGCTTACCTAGAAACAACAACGGTAAAAAATGAACACATTGAGAACTCAATGGATACCATTGGTTTTCCGTATCATGATTTAGGTGTTGAGCTATCTGCACCTGCTCGAGGTGCTATTGTATGGGCTTTGATTCGTGAAATTGGTGTAGAGGGAATGAAGGCGCGTGTGTGTCGACACAATGCTATGGCGCGACGTGTTGCTGAACGTGTAGAAAAACACCCTCATTTAGAATTAGCATTAAAGCCGACGTTATCGGTATGTTGTTTCCGTTATGTTAATGAAAAAGTAGATGATTTAAATGGCTTAAATAAAAAAATTCACCGTCAACTAATGAAAAATGGTGTTAATATTCCGAGCACCACCATGGTGGATAATAAGCTGGTTATCCGGCCGTGCTTTTTGGGTGCTAGAACAGATTGGCATCATGCTGATGATTTGGTCAATGAAGTGCTTGAAATTGCTCAGGCACTCATTTAATACTAACTAAAGTAGTTCTTAAATAAGGAGATTGATATGGCTCAACGCTACGATAATATTTTACAAACAATAGGTCATACGCCGGTTGTACGGATCAATAAGCTTGGCCCAAAAGGGGTGAATGTTTTTGCCAAAATAGAAGCGTTTAACCCAATGGGGTCGGTTAAAGATCGGCTTGCTTTGGGTGTTATAGAAGATGCTGAGCGTAAAGGTGAGCTAACGCCAGGTCAAACGATTGTAGAAGCGACCAGTGGCAATACCGGTATTGGTTTAGCAATGGTATGTGCACAAAAAGGCTACCCATTGGTGATAACCATGGCCGAGAGTTTTAGCGTAGAACGCAGAAAACTGATGCGCTTTTTAGGCGCAAAAGTGGTGCTAACGCCGGCGCATGAAAAAGGCACGGGCATGGTTAAAAAGGCGGAAGAACTGGCGGCTAAAAATGGCTGGTGGCAATCAAAACAGTTTGAAAACCCAGCAAATGCGCAAATGCATATGAAAACGACGGCAGAAGAAATTCTAGAAGATTTCTCCGATGTAACGCTTGATTATTGGGTCACCGGTTATGGAACAGGCGGGACGTTAAACGGTGTATCAGCCGTATTAAAAGAAAAAAGCCCAGCAACCAAAGTTATTGTCTGTGAGCCGGTAAATGCAGCCTTATTAGGTGGTGGTATTGCGCAAGTTGAAAATGAAAGCCACCCAAGCTTTAACCCTCACCCGATACAAGGTTGGACGCCAGACTTTATTCCCGTGTTAACAAAAGAAGTGGTGGATGCTGGCTCACGTATTGATGAACTGCTATCTATCGATGGCAAAGAGGCCATTCAGTGTGCGAAAGATTTAGCGCAACAAGAAGGTATTTTTGTGGGTATTTCAGCAGGTGCTACCTTAGCTGGGGCTTTGAAAATAGCCGAAACAGCGAAGTCAGGTGCGAATATTTTATGTATGTTGCCAGACACTGGCGAGCGTTATTTAAGTACGCCTTTGTTTGATGATATTTCGATTGAGATGTCAGAGGATGAAATAGCTGTGTCTAAGTCAACACCGGGTTATCAGTTTTAATTCATTATTGGTCTCACGACTAGGGCTTTGCTTATCGAGCAATGAGTTGAAGTGTGACGACTAATAGCCGGTGCAAGTGTTGGATACAGTAGAATAAGCTTTTATAGTCAGACACGATGAATTGAATGAATAAGCAAATAGAGTTATTAGCACCCGGCGGCGATGTAGAAGCAATTAAAGGGGCCATTGTTGCCGGTGCAAATGCTGTTTATTGCGGTTTAGATGTTTTTAATGCACGTAATCGCGCAACCAACCTTTCTTTTGATGAGTTGTGTGGCGTATTACGTTTAGCGCATCAGCACGATTGCGAGGTATTTTTAACGCTCAATGTCGTTATATTGGAGCAAGAATTACCAAGCCTAATCAAACTGTTGAATAAATTAGTGAATAGCGGTCTGGATGGCATTATTGTGCAGGACCTTGGCACATTTAATTTAGTAAAGAAGTATTTTCCAAGTCTTGATTTACACGCCTCAACGCAGTTAACGACGCACAATGAAGGGCAAATACAGTTTTTAAGCAAAATTGGCGCTTCTCGGGTTAATTTATCGCGCGAACTAAACCTTGACGAGGTTAAAAGCCTGACCCGTTTTGCACATGATCATGATGTATTAACCGAAGTTTTTGTACACGGTTCGCTTTGTATAGCTTTTTCTGGTCAGTGTTATTCAAGCTCGGTAAGTGTCGGCAACTCTGGTAACCGTGGGCGGTGTAGCCAAGCGTGCCGAGATGAGTATGAAACCACTGCCACGGGCAATAATTTCCCACTTAATTTAAAAGACAATTCAGCCTATTTTGATTTACCTGAATTAGTGGACGCGGGCGTCGACTCGTTAAAAATAGAAGGACGTATTAAGGGTGCGCATTATGTTTATACGGTGGTGGATAGCTGGCGTAAACAAATGGATAAATTTGAACAAACAGGGCGCTTATTAGAAGACGATTCAAATTTACATAAGGTCTTTAATCGTGATTTCACCAATTCCTTTTTAAAGGGTGATCTGACCAAAGACATGTTTATTGATAATCCCAGAGATCACAGTGTTGAACACGCAGTGACGAAAAGCCAGGCTGTATCGATTGTCCATATTCATAAAGCAAAACAAGATTTGTATGAAGATAAAAATAAAATTGGTGATGAATTAGCCGACAAAATTAAAGGCTTAAATATCGATAAGCAGCAATTGAATTTGGTTTTTTCTGGGCAAGTGGGTGAGCCATTAGTGCTAACTATTCAGGTAAAGACTGCAAATGGGCAAGATGAGACAACACATGTGATCGAATCTGCAGAGCCACTGAAAAACCCAACACAGTCAACACTGGATACCAATGCGATCAAGAAGCGTTTTAAAGGCTTCAATAAGGCGAGATATACGATTGAAGCCATAGACTTTAGTCGTTTAGCAGACAATATTAGCCTGCCATTCAAAGAACTGGCACGGCTAAAAAATAAAGCCGCTTTCCTGCTGAATGATTCTGTTGAGATATTGCGGGATGTCGATGTGCCGCCACTGCTCAATCACCCAAAAGTAGAAGAAGGTTCATCGATAGATAAGAAGCCGTCTATGTCTATTTTAATAGCGGATGAGAAAGACCTGCATTTATGTGAGGTAACAGAGGCGGACATTTACTTTAAGTTGCCAGAAAGCTTTAAAAAAGGCTGTACGAAACACATTGATTTATTTCTTCAAAACCCACGTTTAATACCGTGGTTTCCCGCTGTTTTAATTGGTAAAGATTACCAAGAAGCCGTTAATGTCCTAAAACATGTGCGCCCTAAACGTATTGTTACTAATAATACGGGTATTGCCTATAAAGCGTTTGAAATGGGAATAGATTGGGTTGCCGGACCGTTTTTAAACACCACTAATTCATATGCTTTGTTAACCTTGCAAGAAACGCTTAACTGTTCGGGTGCGTTTATTTCTAATGAAATTAATCGTATGCAAATTAAAAATATTGCGCGACCCAAAAATTTCAAATTGCTCTACAGTATTTATCACCCCATTTTAATGATGACCAGTCGACAATGTTTCTTTCAACAAACTGTGGGGTGTAAAAAACCGAGCATTGAAGATGGCTGCATGCTTAAGTGTCAAAAGGCAACGACTATTACCAATGTAAAAGGTGTGTCGTTTGCCATTGATAAGCAAAAAGGTGGCTACCCCAGCATTTACAATGATGAGCAGTTTTTGAACCTAGATGTAGTGAATGATTTGGCTGATTTATTTGATGAATTTTTTATAGATTTAACCAATATCGGTGCAGGGTCAAAAGAAGAGCAGAACAAAACACAATTGATAGATTCTTTTGAGCAAATAATAAGCGGTCAAAAGGCAGCAAAACAACAGCTTAATCAAATGGTTCCTGTCTCGACGATGGCACAATATAGACAAGGCTTATAACAAGCAGCTGAGCTTGTAGTATTGGTTGCTTTGTGTATGCAGTAGTTTAAAAATACTGTGCGCTTAAGCAGTTGAACCACTCAAAAAGTATTTTTTTAAAATAGCCCTTCACGCTAAAATTTTAGTGGGAATAACGGTTATACTAATAGGTCATTAGGCTCATCAATAACTGTATTTAAGTATGAAAAAGATATTATTTATCATCGTAACAAGTTCCTTCTTGATCGGTTGTGATGGACAAGATGGTATGGGCTCAAACCCACTAAGGGCTAAGGCACGTGACATTGAGAACCAGCAAGAACAGGCTGCAGGCCGTGAACAAGAAACAGCGTACGGTTCAGCCATCTCCGATTCGTTTAAAAAAAATAGCGAATAGCCGATACCCAAACACACTGGCAGGCTGCGTGTTTGTTGCAAATAATGATACTGGTTTCCTTAGTCTAGGCGTGTAATTAGCATATTTCGCTTTTAGTAGTTGAGTAGTGCTGTTCAACGCCACATGGGTTTAGACATCGAGCTTTAAGGGTAATATAAAGCAGCCAGCCAGCCCATTTTATGTCACCTAAATAGACATAGCGTAGCTGGGTTTTATCGCCATTTTGCCCAAGGATCCTCAGTATTTTCAGGGCTATAGCTATCCTCGACGGGCGGGCGCTTATTCTCGTGCGTTGTGTGTTGGCCTTTATTATAGGTAGAGGCTTTATTAACACGTTTAGTCTGTAATTGTTCCGCGTCTTCCAAACTTAGCTCAGCTGGTTTCCCGGGCGTTTGATTTGCTGGAACAAGTCGGTCTCTAGGTGGTATTGAGAATTCTTTAGATGATACCTTGGGCAGGTTTTTAAATTCATATAGATAAAATGCCTCAACTTTTTCACGCGCCCAAGTTGTCTTTTTTAGAAACTTAAGGCTCGACGCAATACTCGGGTTAGTCTTAAAGCAATTAATATTCAAATAAGCAAAGAGAATCTCAAAGCCGTAATGCTCAACGATCTCAAGCAGCAGGTTCTTTAAACTAAGGCCATGCAGCGGGTTATTTGTGTAATCAATTGGGTCATTCATGATATTTGTCTTAATCAGGTGGGTTAGGCCTCCATTATACCTGTCAGCAACCGGCGACAGAGTGAAGCGATAAGACTTTTCGTTTAGCTGTACTAACACAGCCGGCACTACCGAGAAAATCGCTACATCATATGTTCAATGCTATTAAATACGGCCTGCTTAATAAATGCTTGGTCAGCTGGAGTCGCATGACATAGGCACCCAAATAAGCAAACCGTATTAGGGTAGAGCAGGGCTAATTAAGTGATGAAAAGCGTGAACTAGTATTACATGCGATTAACCGCCATTTCATAATTAAAGATTGGGCAAAGTATTTTAGTTCAGGGCTGGCATCGGTGTGATCATTAATCATACAGAGGTGTTGATAGGTTGCTTGAGCAAATTTTAACTCCCTAGTTTGTGCATATTTGGTTGTTAAAAACAAAACAGTCGTCTGTAGTTTTTCAATGCTTATGTTTGTCGCCATGTCTGCAATGTTTGATGAAGGGTCTAATGGTGTGCTATTGGATTTCATACAAATACCTTTTTTGTTAATGAGAATGATTATCATTAATATTTAAAACAAATGGATTGGCGCTGTCAAGAGAATACTTTTAATAATCTTATTGCTAATGAGAATGATTCGTATTACTATTAATTAAAATTATGGAGAGGGATTAATTTTATGAAAAAGTTGTATGCAGTCAGTCTATTGACGTTAGCCAGTGGTGCTTCAGTGGCAGGAGAAAACCAATGGCTATATCAAAAGGTACAGACACGAGGCCGCAAGGGAGTTATGAGTTCAAACTGAGTGACACAATTAAGGTTGGAAAAAACTCAGGTGATTATGTTACGCATGATATTAGGCCAGAAATTGAGTATGGAATAACGGATAAATTAACTGTAAGCGCTGAGCTGGTGTTTTTTGATCATAACTACTCACTGAATAATTCAGACAATGACCCTATGTTTAGTACACAGGGAGGGGCTGGCAAGCGCTTTGATAAATTTCAGTTTGCAGGGTATGAAGCGGCACTTAAATATAATATTTTGAGCCCTTATAAAGATGTCATGGGTTTATCTGTAGGCTTGGCTTTTGAGCATAGAGATGCGTACAGATTAGATGGCGCAGATATCGATCAAGATTCGTTAACAACGACATTCTATTTTCAAAAAGACTTTTTAGATGACACACTTATATTTGTTGTTAACCCTAAGGTAGAGCTTGAAAGAAGAAAGTCCCCCGATGTATTAGAGGAAGAAATTTCATTAGAGTTGATGGCGGCTGTTTCATATCGATTTATGCCTAAATGGACGGTCGGTCTTGAGTATCGCTCTCAATCTGATTATTTAAGTGTGCAAGAAAACGGAGAATTCGAAGAAGGTGTGCAGCGCTCTAGTTTTGATTTAACAGATTTTAGATTAGGCGATAGGTATCAAAGTGGCCAATACATAGGTCCAACGCTTCATTATGCGACTCAGCGATGGTGGGCAACAGGCGGTGTGTTGTTTCAGTTCCAAGGGGGCGGCGGCTTTAGTGAAGATGGTAAAAACTTTGATGAGCATGAGAAATACCATGCCGGCGTATCATTCGGTTATGAGTTTTAATGCAAGCGTTAAACGTAAAGTACATACTCGGCTTTATGCTGTTAAGCCTGATTTCAATAGGACACGCGGAAACTTTTTTAACGGTTGAGCAAGCAAAAGGTGAGTTGTTTGCTAACACACCGATGAAAAAAATGGATTTAACATTATCTAACGCTCAAGTTGAGGCAATAGAAGATGCGTCGGATATGCGTGTGCTGAGTAATAAATTGAATGCATGGAAAACACAAAGCAACGAGTGGTTTCTTGTAGATCAAGTTATTGGTAAGCATGAAATGATTGATATGGCTGTGGGTATCGATAGTTCAGGCAAGATAAAGGGGCTTAGGGTACTGCGTTATGTTGAAAGTTATGGCAGTGAAGTTCGATATATTAAATGGTTAGATCAGTTTAATGGTCGGGATAGTTCTGAGAAATTATTGTTAGATAAGCAGATTGACAATATTTCGGGTGCAACGCTGTCGTGCCGACATATTACCGATGGAGTAAACCGTTGGACGCATACTTGGCAACAAGTCTTACAGCACTTGTAATGCCTACTCGTTTAACAATTAATTTAGTAATAAATATGAGTTATTTACGTCATGGTAACTGTCTATTTCCCTAAACCATATCGTTACGGCCTTTATAGTTTGTTTTTCTTAAGTTGGTTCTCGGGCAGTGGGTTTTTTATTCTTAAAACCTGGTTTCTTCAAGAAGGCAAATATGGACTGGTAAAACATGCTTGGCAATACCCTGCATTGCAAGTTCACGGTGCAATGGCATTTTTAATGATGATTGGCGTGGGCTTTGTTATAGGAGCCCACCTACCCAAAAGTTGGAAAACAAAACAGAAAAGAAAGACAGGTATTTTGCTGCTTACCATGCCCTGCCTTTTGATAATTAGTGGCTATTTATTGTATTACGTAGCAGAAGATACGTTTCGACAATGGCTTGAGTACACCCACTTAGCGATAGGTCTCGTGTTGCCTGTCAGTTTATCTCTTCATGTGTTGTTGAAAGTTAAACAGAAAAATGAAAAGCGAAAAAATGAAAGTAAATTGGAAAAAATTTAATCGGAAAACGCATTATTGGGGATCAATTTTATGTGCCTTACCTATTTTGCTTGTTATAGGCTCAGGCGTCTTGTTGCTGCTCAAAAAAGATGTAGATTGGATCCAGCCGCCCAGCACTCGCGGAGTGAGTTCTGTTCCTTCAATTACTTTTGATGAAATTCTAGCAACTTCAAAAACAGTAAAACAAGCAAAGGTTAACGGTTGGTCGGATATTGACCGACTGGATGTAAGGCCCAATAAAGGCATTGTTAAAGTTCGAGCGAAGAGCGATTGGGAAATTCAAATAGACACTCAATCTAATGAAATATTGCAAGTGGCCCATCGCCGGTCAGATTTCATTGAGTCAATTCATGATGGTACGTTCTTTCATGATGCTGTAAAGCTATGGGTTTTTTTACCTAGCTCATTGATTTTATTTGTTTTGTGGGTAACGGGGCTATATTTGTTTTTAACGATGCATTTTAAAAAAAGAAGCAGAAAGCGGATAACACACACTGCAGGATAAAAGATTGGTGTTTATATGTTCGTTAACTTAAATCGATTCATATTAATGAGCCTTGTTGTTTGGTGCTTTTCTTTTAGCTGCTTAGCAACTGAAAGCCAGTTAAAGGTGAATAAAAAAGCCGTCATAAAAGGAGTGGCTTTTAAAGGTGATATAGAAGCCCGAAGAGATAAAGGCATATTGCATAGAAAGCATGCAGATATTGGCGTAAGACTTCCTTTGGCGATAAAAGACTTAACACTAGGTGTTCATTATCGAAGGGTTTATAGCTTAGAAGAAGATGGTTGGGCGCTAGAAAATAGGCCCTATGTTCAATTAGAGCAAAAATTCAAAGGGAACAATAAGCTTGATTGGAGATTGAGAGTTCGCCAAGAATTTAGAGATCGAGAAGGAAAAGGACACTCTAAACGCAGCCGAGTGAGAGCTAAGGTTGTATTACCCAAGCGAATTTTTAATGCTAAACCGTTTGTGAGCCATGAATATTATTATGATTTAACGGCGCATCAATTATCGCAAACACGGGTAGACATGGGTGTTACCTTCGATAAATTCAAAACAGTGGTGCCGCAACTATCTTTTAAAATAGTGGCAAAGCAAAAGGATAAATGGCAAACCTCATCGGCAATCGTGTTGAGTCTGGCCTTTTAAAAGCAGTTATTAAGGAAGTGAGATAACAATTTCATTGCCTTGTTCAGAAAGTTCAAGCGCAAGAAGGTTTTTATCAGCGGGCCCTTGAAGAACCGTCCCCTGTTTATCAAATTTAGCACCATGACAGGGGCAAACCAGCTTGTCTGGCGTCACAGAAACGGTGCACTTTTGGTGTGTACAGCTTAAGAGCAAGGCAACATATTTTCCATTTTTTTGTTGATGTAGAAAGATCGGTGCCTTGACAGTCGTGGCCTGCAAAATAGCAAAGTCATCGTTTTCTAATACAGTTTTATGAGCAATTATTTTATTGTTTTGCTGCGTTTTTAAAAGAGTGGTTTTGATATTGGGTGATGTTTGGCAGCCCACTAATAAGGAGGCGCCGCAGCTACTTGCTAAGGCGAAGCTGCTGGATTTTTTAATAAAAGATCGCCTATCCATTTAAGGTGCTCCCTAGTTTAATAATGTGTACAGTTTGCCTTATCTATTTGATAGCTTAGTTTCTTTGTAGCGCAGCGATGCGTTCTTCAAGCGGTGGGTGAGACATAAAGAGTTTTTTGACTTGTCCACCATTAATACCAAAAGCGGCTAATTCTTCTGGCATATCAGTTGGCTCATGACTACGCTGTAGGGCTTTTAATGCGTTAATCATTTTTTGTTTACCGGCTAAATTGGCGCCGCCTTTATCGGCATGAAACTCACGATAGCGCGAGAACCACATAACAAGCATGGAGGCTAAAAAGGATAACACGACCTGAGCTAACATTTGGGTCACAAAATAACCAATGCCATGCCCACGTTCATTTTTAAGAATGACCCTATCCACAATATGGCCAATGACAGAGGCAAAGAAATATACAAAAGTATTCACCACACCTTGCATCAATGCCATCGTGATCATATCACCATTGGCAACATGGCTGACTTCATGCCCAAGCACGGCTTCTACTTCATCTCTGTTCATTGCATTAAGTAAACCAGTACTCACGGCCACTAAAGCATCATTCTTATTCATCCCAGTTGCAAAGGCATTGGGTGTAGGGTTATTAAAAATGCCGACTTCTGGCATACCAATGCCTGCTTTTTCCGCCTGTTTTGAGACCACAGAAACAAGCCATTGCTCTGTTGAATTTTTAGGCTGATCAATAACCTGAACACCCATGGAACGTTTTGCCATGGATTTTGACATGGCTAAGGAAATGACCGAACCGGTCATGCCAACGATCAGAGAGATAATTAATAAAGCATTCAGGTCTAAATCGACCCCATTTGCCTGCAAAGTACCTGATAAACCAAATAGGCTAAATACCAAGCTGATAACGACCATAATGGCTACATTAGTGGCTAAAAATAAAGCAATTCGAGTCATGTTGAAAATGTCCTTAAACAATATAAGAAGTATTTGGGGGTGAATTTTGTAAATTCAAGTTTAGGTATTTTAAGCTAAATATCTTACTCGACGTTTGCTTGTCTCAATAATCTAAATACCCTATTTTTGATACCTAATGCTTAAACGGTTAAGCGTTTTTGTTTAAGGACAGAGAAGGTTAGTTTGATTACTTGAACGTTCGATTCTAGTTAGGAAAAAGACAGCGTTGCAAAAAAATATAAAACATTAAAGTGAAAGAGGGTGAATAGGCCAGCTAAGTAACGTGCAGAATAAATTTTGCTATTAAACTAGTCAGTTAAACAATTTGGCAAGACAGGGTGTAGCCTAGGTTTGCCATAACACTGGACTCTTTGTTTAAGTCAGCCATGGTCACGTCTTGTTCAAGAAAGAACTGTTTATCAATGCTTAGCATCATTTCGCGCCCATCAACCTGAAGCGATAATAAATCGATAACTAAGGGCTGGCGGCTATTATTTAAAATAACAGCTAAGCGAAATAGGCGAATTAACCGCGTTAACATTTTATGGCTGATAATTCGAATGTCGGGAAGCCGTCTTCGTCTAAACCGTTTTCTAGCCCCAATGACGATGGTTGAAAGCAGAAGCTGTTCGTCTTGGTTATAGCCCGCAAGGTCACTGTTAGCCAAAATATAAGCTGAATGTTGCTGAAAGTCAGTCACATTAATTTGCTGGCCAACCTCATATAAATAAGCGGCCTCAAGTAATAGAGTCTTAAGTTTCGTTGAGGTTAGACTCCAGCTTTTTGAAGTTTGGTGCCAAAATAGCTCGCAAGTTTCTGCTATTTGTTGGGCCTGCCTACGGTCAACGTTGTAAAGACGTTGTAAATGTTGGCGAGTACGCAGCCGTGTATCTCCTTGTTTATTTTGTTGCTCCATTTCAAACAAGACGCCCTCGCGCAAGGCAGCAGAGCAGAATGTCAAAGCAGTTAGGTTTAGGCTCTTCATAAGGGCAATCATAATGGCTAAGCCAGCAGGTAAAACCATGGCTCTAGCTTCGTCAATACCAACTAATGAGAGCTTAGAGACACCGTCTATTTGGCATAATAAATGTTGTAATTTGAGTAAGGTATTTAATTCTAGACGGTCGGTTGTTTCGCTGATTAAACCAATCGCCTTAAAAAGGGCTTTGGCGGTGCCTGATGTTGCAAAGACCTTATTTGGGTGACTTGTCCTAAAATGATGGGAACACTGCTCAAGCTTTTGCAGTGCGGATACCTCGGCCCGTTTAAATGATTTTTGATTCACGCCTTTACTGAAGTAACGTTCTGTAAAGCTGATGCAGCCCATGTTTTTGCTGTCTCTATATTGAGTATCAGTGCCTTCACCCAGCACTATTTCAGTACTGCCACCACCTATATCAACCACCAAACATGAGTCTTTGATTTCTTCGCTACGAACGACCCCTTGGTAGATTAATCTGGCCTCTTCAGAGCCTGAAATTATTTCAATAGGAAAGCCCAATGAGTACTCAGCCAGTGAGAGAAAAGCATTACGGTTAACAGCTTCTCGCAAGGTATGAGTGGCCACGACACGACATTTTTTAATTTGATGTGTTTTTATTGTAGCGCTCATTTCTTTAAGACTGCTTGCTGCTCTTAGCATCGCCTCGTAACTTAATTCATTAGCCTTATTTAACCCCGCTCGTAAGCGTACTCGATGTTTTACCTTATGCAGAGGTTCAAGCTTACCGGCATTTAAGCGAGCAATAATTAAGTGAAAACTATTAGAGCCTAAATCTAAGGCAGCAATTAATTCTGATTGGGTATCGGCGTTAAGGCTAGTCATTTCTTGTTAGACTCAAGGTCTTTTAGATAGTTATACACCGATATTTGAGAGCGAATTTTTCGCTTATTGCCTCGTGGCAAATATTTGTTATGTTGTTTCTTATCTATAATTCTGGCCTTTGTCTTATCAGACCATTGGAGGTTAAAGATATGGATAATTTGTTGCTGAATGGCAGGGTCATAAATAGGGCAGCCAACCTCTACACGCCGCTCTATATTACGCGTCATCCAGTCTGCCGAACTAATGATAACGCGAGGGTTTCCATTATTATGAAAAATCGTAAATCGTGTATGTTCTAAAAATCGGTCGACAATAGAAATAACTTCAATATTGTCACTAAGCCCTACAACCCCTGGAACTAAACTGCACATCCCCCTCAATACAATTTTAATTTTTACGCCAGCACCACTTGCCTCATACAGCTTATCAATAACTTGATTATCATCAATGTTGTTCATTTTAATAAGAATTTCAGCTTTATAACCCTTTTTGGCCATCTTTATTTCATTTTCAATCGATTTATTAATCCATTCACGCGTGCCGATAGGGGAAACAATTAAATGTTTAAACGTGGTTTTTTTATAACTGTGAGCAATAAAGTCAAAAACAAGCGCAACTTCCTTGGTAATCGCTTGTTTGTTGGTAAATAAACTAAAGTCGGTGTAAACCTTAGCTGTTTTTTCGTGAAAGTTACCGGTGCCAACGTGAGCGTAATAGGTTTGTTTTTTATGTTCATGTCGGCCAATTAAACATAATTTAGTGTGGCACTTTAGTGAGGGTAAGCCAAAGTGAACCTTAACACCCGACTCGGTTAAGATACGCGCCCATTCCATGTTGGCTTGTTCATCAAAACGTGCGTGTAACTCAATAACAGCAAAAACTTCTTTGCCATTTCTAACCGCATTGATCAGTGACTTGATAAGCCTACTGTTGTTGGCTACACGGTAGAGGCAGATTTTTATTTCAAATACATTTGGATCAAAAGCTGCCTGACGTATCAATTCGGTAAAGTGATCAAACTTGTGATAAGGGTAACAAAGCAAAATGTCTTGCTGCTTTATTGCATCAAAAGGGCAGGCATGACGGGAAAATTGCCTAGAAACCAAAGGTGTTAACGGAGGGTTTTCAAGGTGTTTACGCCCCACATTAGGGAAGTCAATAAAGTCTCGGAAATTATGATAACGGCCACCTGGCACCACACTATCATGACGTGTAATGCCAAGTTTAGATTTCAGCATGTCGATAGCATGATCGGGCATGGCTCGTTCGTACACAAATCGCACAGGCTTAGCATGTAGGCGCTGCTTTAAACCGATAGATAATTTTTCTAAAACCGATAAATCAATATCATCGGTTAGACCGAAATCAGCATCTCCCGTTACCTTCATAGCGTAAACATTGCAGACCTTGTAATTAAAATAGGCGGAAAAAATATTGTTTATGCAATAGCGAATAATATTGTCGGACATAATAATATCTCGTCGTCGTTTACCTTTTTCACGTGGTAATTCAATAAAACGAGGAGAGTCTGTGGTTGGTATCGCAATGGCTGCATACTGTATGTTTTTACCACCCAGCATTTCACAAATTAAATAGCTGAGGTCATCTTTTAATAAGGCCGCTAAATTAGTATTTTTATTGATAATAATAGGCTCAATAAAACCTTGTAGATGATTGGTAAAGTATTTTTGTAGCCAGCTTCCTTGCTCGGGGCTCAGTTGATCTTCATTAATTAAGAAAATGTTTTTATGCGCGAGCCCTTTCAATACCTCATGGTAAGTGACATCAAATTCTTCTTGTAGCTTTAAGACCTTTTTTTGTATATCACGTAACAAGTTTTTGGTCGGTGTTTGTTCATCAAGGTCTTTCTCAATAAGAACCCGACGCTTAACATTGGCAACGCGCACCCTAAAAAACTCATCTAGGTTGTTTGAAAAAATGCCTAAAAACCGGACTCTTTCTATAATAGGTGTGGATTTATCTGCCGCTTCTTGTAGCACGCGCTCGTTAAAGGACAGCCAGCTGAGTTCTTTCGCAATATATTTCGCCTCTAATTTTTTGATCACCTAACCCACCTAAGCTGTTTACTAAAACTTTATTATGTAGAGGCAAGATGACAGGTTCGTGACAGTGTCTAATCCTTTGATTTTATGCGGCGAAATTTTCCTGTTCCACGGAAAGGGCTGAGATAGGTATTTGTGCCTCGCGTCTGCATATTGTCATCGTTCTGACACTTCGTTGTCATCATCATTGGTTACATTCACTGCAAATTCTAAGGATGAATGCCATGCTGAATACCACACGAATATCTCGTTTAGATTATTGCTTCAAAATTGTTTTGGAGCAGTCTCGTATTGGTGATTTAGAAGTTTGTAATAAGCAAAACCTGATCTATCTCTTGTTAATGTTAGTCGTTTCATTAGGCCTCTTCAGCGGTGAAGAAGCCCCCATAGTTGCTGGACAGCAAATTGGCTTAAGTGGCTATGAAATTCACGCAACGCCCAAGATGATAGCGGGTGTTAAAGATAATGCATCTGGCCTAACCTATAACAGTAATACGAATACATTATTTGCTGTTGTTAATAACCCAGAAACGCTACTTGAGCTGACAAAAGACGGTGAGCTAATTCGTCGTATTGATTTAATTGGCTTCGAAGACACTGAAGGGGTGATGTATCTCGGCGGCGAACGATATGCCGTGGTTGAAGAGCGAAAAAGAACCTTAGTAATGTTCGATATTAATTCGCAAACAAAGGTTGTTAATAGGGCGGGCTTAAAGAGCCTTCAGTTGGCCATAACATCAGGTAAAAACAAAGGATTTGAAGGGTTAACTTATAACCAAGACAGTGGGGATTTATTTATCATTAACGAGAAAACACCTCGACAATTGATAAAGCTGTCGGGTTTTGTTGAATCATCTGATATTGCTATTTCAACGCCGTTTTCTTTAGAAAAAACCTCTTTTGGCGGTGATGATTACTCAGGGGTGCATTATGACGATCAAACAGGCCACCTAATACTCTTGAGTGACGAATCTCGTCAAATGGTTGAAGTCAATAAAGAAGGGATTGAAATCAGCCGATTGGGCTTGAGTAGAGGGAATGCTGGTTTGCATGATGATGTACCGCAGGCTGAAGGTATAACAATGGACAAAGACGGTGATATTTATGTCATCAGCGAGCCTAACTTCTTTTATCGTCTCAAGAGTAAAAATCGCTTGTTAAAAGTCGCGTCAAAAAATGACTAATTGCGTTAAATCAAACTGGCTACCCCATCTATACCATGGCTTCGGTATTTAACTGGGCAAGGTTTACCGGCAACCGTTATATGCTGGTTGGCCTTGGTGTTCTTGTTATCTTTCAACTGTTTTTTAACTATCAAGAACCGATACAAGCCTTGTTGGGTGTAGCTGCAAGCGATTTTGCTAAAACTTGTGTTAGGCATAACAATCACGAACTTAAACTAGCGCCTTCTTTAAGTTGTAGGTCAGAAGTGGTTCCACTAATTAGGACAACCTGCTTAGGAGTTATTTTCCCAGTTAATCATGCCGCGATTAACGGCATGATGGTTTCATAATA
>NZ_JAHRVT010000029.1:0-13794 GCF_019090545.1 Cycloclasticus sp.
AGCCTGACGTGTCAATTTTATTTTCATTTTATTAAATTCATTCACTATAGTTTGAGTCTTATCTTTATCTTGGTAAAAACTAACCAATTCTTCAGTTAACGTAGCGACTTTAATGTCATCTTGTAAATATTCTTTAACCAATTCTTTGCCTGCTATTAAGTTTGGCATCGATACGAAGGGTGCTTTTAGTAAATCGAATGTTTTAATGACCCATGCAGTTAGTGCTGATAATTTGTAGGCAACCACCATCGGTTTTTTAAACAACATCACCTCAAGCGTTGCTGTACCAGAAGCCACTAACACCATATTGGCAGCTGCAATCATTTCCGTAGTCGCCCTTACTTTTATCTCTAAATCGAGCGTCAACCCCGACGCTCTATAATATTCTTCAAATTTATCTGCAACCACTTGATCTGGCATTGGTACTAAAATTTTGAGTCCAGAAATATTATTTGAGCAATTATAGGCGGTCTGTAAAAATAAAAAACTATGTCGTTCAAGCTCACCAAGCCTGCTACCGGGCATTATTGTTAATACCGGTTGTTCACTGTGTAATCCTAAAGACTGTCTAGCCGCCTGTGTATTGATAGGATGTTGATGCTTATCGGCTAATGGGTGCCCTATAAAATAAGCTGGGACAGCAGTATCTTTAAAATAAGTTTCTTCAAAAGGAAAAATACATAACAAGGCATTTAACGAACCAATTAGTTTCTTAATTCGTTTTGGCCGCCATGCCCAAACGGTTGGGCTGACATAATGAACTGTTTTAATTCCTTTTTTATAGAGCTCGCGTTCTAGTTTTAGATTAAAATCGGGCGCATCTATCCCAATAAAAACATCTGGGTTCTCACTGATTATGATTTTTTTTAAGTGCTTTCTAATCCCCAGTAATTCCGGTAAATGTTTTATCACTTCAAATAAGCCAAAAACAGATAATTTAGACATCGGATAATACGATTGAAAACCTTCAGCTAACATTCTTGGTCCACCAATACCGGAAAACGTTGCATTAGGGTACCTTTCTTTCAATCGTTTTATTAGACCAGCACCCAAAATATCACCAGAGTGCTCACCGGCAACCAGCATAACTTTTATAGGTTTATCAATAATTGTGGGCATCATAGTAAACGCACGGTAATCCTTGTGAAGCTTACCTGTCTAACTATCGTAAAATACTGCGGCTAGAATTCTCTAAAAAATCCAACATGATGGTTAACTCGGGGTGATCTTTTACAACATTGACTAATTCTGCTTTAGCATCAGCTAACTTTAAGCCTGATTTATAAAGCAATTTATAGGCTCGTTTAACCTGCAAAATAGTGTCCGCTGAAAAGCCACGCCTATCTAATCCAACCGTATTGATCCCATGAGGTTTGGTAGGTCGACCACCAACCATTACAAAAGGCGGCACATCTTTTGTAATCGCGCTACCCATAGCTGAAAAACAATGATCACCCAAATGACAAAACTGATGGACGATGGAGAAACCGCCCAAGATAGCATTATTGCCAATATGTACATGACCACCTAATGAAGCAGCATTAGCAAGAATAACATCGTCGGCAATCACACAGTCATGAGCAACATGTGTATAGGCCATGAATAAATTATTACTACCAATTTTCGTAATATTTTTATCCTGTGTTGTGCCTCTGTGAATTGTTGTGAATTCGCGGATTTCGTTATTATCACCAATTTCTAAGAATGACTCTTCACCAGCATACTTCTTATCTTGAGGGTCTTCACCAATAGACGAAAACTGATAAATTCGATTGTTTTTGCCTATTGTTGTTGTTCCATTAATCGTAACGTGAGAAGAAACAACCGTTCCAGTGCCTATCGAAACATTCGCTCCGATAACCGTATAAGGACCAATTTTTACATTCTCATCTATAGACGCTGTTGGGTCGATAATAGCCGTTTGGTGAATCATTTAGTCGACTCCTTTGAGGCACACATAATCTCAGCAGACACAACCAATTCTCCATCGACTGTTGCGGACGCTGAAAAGGACCAAATATTTCGTTTATTCTTTTTGAAAACCGCTTCTATCATTAATTGGTCGCCGGGTACAACAGACCGTTTAAAACGCGCTTTATCGATACCTACCAAGTAGTATTCGCCAAAGTCTTCACCACGATCTGTTAATGTTTTCATCGACAACAGACCCGTTGCTTGTGCCAATGCTTCAATAACCAATACGCCTGGCATAATCGGGTTATGTGGGAAATGACCGGTAAACTGGGGTTCGTTGTAAGTGACATTCTTAACGGCTAACAACCTTTCGCCCGCCTCATACTCAACAACTCTATCAATCATTAAAAAAGGATAACGGTGTGGCAAGAATTCCATTACTTTTCTTACATCATCAAGCGACATTAATTTTCCTTTTTTAACTTTATTAAATAATTGATTTTTTTGGTTAATTTATCAAGTTGCTTAAAGCGAACTGCATTCTTAAGCCAATCTGTATTTTTTTGAAACGGTGTACCTGATGAATAAACACCGGCTTCATTAATTGAATGCGTAACCATTGTCATGCCGGTTACATGCACACCATCTGTTATCGATATATGCCCTACTAGTCCGACACCACCAGCAAATGTGCAATATTTTCCAATTTTCGTACTACCGGCTATACCAGTACAAGCAGCTATAGCTGTATGGTCACCAATCACAACGTTATGTGCTATCTGAACTTGGTTATCAATTTTAACGCCATCACCAATAACTGTATTATCTAAAGCACCGCAATCAATCGACGTATTAGACCCTATTTCAACATCATTACCAATAACAACATGTCCAAGTTGAGGTATTTTACACCAACCTTTTTTATCATTGTATGGTGCATAGCCAAAGCCATCACTACCTATCACAGTACTTGGGTGAATCGTAACGTTATCGCCTATTTTCGTCTCTTCTCCAAGACTTACATTGGCGACTAACTTAAGATTATTACCAATCACTACTTTATTGGCAATGACGCATCCAGGTCCTATATAACAACCTTTACCAATGGTGACATCATCACCAATAACAACATGAGGAGCCAGCACGCAATCCTCAGCAATATTTGCATTATCACCAATTACAACCGAAGCATGAATACTGCCCACTCTTGGAGGGGCGGCATGAATCACATTTGCTGCTTTTGCGTACGCTAAATATGGGTTTTTAACAATCAATGCATTGCCATCATATCCTGCTAAAAAAGCATCCGATAAAATAACAACGCCCGCATTGGTTGTCTGTAAATCTGTAATGTACTTTTTATTATAGATAAACGATAGCTGATCAGATCTAGCTGATTCAAGCGTAGCACAACTAGTGATTTGATAGTTTGGGTCACCGATTAAATCAGCATCAATAGCGACCGCTAATTCTTGTAAAGTCAGCATTAATCAACAGCCATTTTGGTTAACGCTATTTACCAGTAGATAGACGGTTTTGAACTTTATTGGTTATATCAACTGCGCCACTCGCAAAAACAACACCATCATGAAGCACTAAATCATATTTTTCAGCTTCTGAAAGCCCTTTAATTGCTTCGAAAACTAATTTTTGTAACTTGGCTAACTCTTCGTTACGTCTTAAATTAAAGTCTTCTCTAAACTCTTCTTGGTCACGATTGAGCGCACGTTTCTTTTCTAGCACGTCACGCTGTAAGCGTCGTGTTTCAGACTCACTCGTTAATTTGGCATCACGAGCAAGTTTTTCATCTAGTTTTTTGATTTCCTTTTGACTCGCTAATAAGCGTTTATTTCTTGGAGAAAATTCTTTTTCCAAAGCCACCTTTGCTTTTTCTGCCTGAGGTGCTTTTTCTAAAATCCTAGCTACGTTAACAAAGCCAATTTTGATGTCGGCAGCTTGCGCGGTACTTAGAAGTCCTACTGTTAATATGCTAGCAATTAAGATCTGGTTAAAAAGTTTCAATGTGTTCTCCTACTGTTTACATTACTATTATCAATACCCATCAAGGTATATTTCGTTAAGTTGAAGTGGTGCCTGTAGCCTCGGTTTTAGCCGATTTTATATCCCTGAGCCAAAGGCAAATTGGAATGTTTGCACCTCATCATCTTCTCCATCATTAATAGGCATTGCTAAACTGAAGGATAATGCGCCAAATGGAGACAACCATTTTGCTGACACACCAACAGAATAACGTAACTCACCTACGTCTATCTCATCATCATAAACATTACCAGCATCAACAAAAGTACTCATTCTGACGCTTTTATTATCTGGCATAAAGGGTACAGGAAAGATGAATTCTGCATTACCCACTAATTTAACACTGCCGCCAATTGGATCGTCAAAAATATCCCGAGGACCTAGTGTATTATCTGTAAAGCCCCTGACAGAGCCTTTACCGCCGGCATAATAATTTTCAAAGAACGGTAAGCTCTCAGCATCGCCATATGAATCACCATAACCAAAATCAGCATTCAAATAGAGTGTTGTATTAGTACTGATTGGGAAATATTGCTCTTGATTATATGACAACTTATAAAACTCAAGATCGGAACCCGGTACTGTAATGATGCCAGATAAACGTTTTGACCCACCTCGCGTTGCAAACACAGCACGATTCCTTGTATCAGTGCCCCATGAAGCAGAAGCTTTTAAGTTAGTAAAAGAATTACCATTTTCAACAATAAATTTATTTATTTCACCAAAAAACAGATTATTGTCTAACTGAATATCAGTGAACTCTAGATCCAAACCTAGACCAATCTTATCACTTTCATTTAATGGCAAGCCAAAATTAACGCCCATATTAAATGTTTCAGTTGCGTAATTTGAGCTGTTGGCTTTATTATAGTCGGTTGTTCTATAACTGATGTTATAGCCTCGGCTCACGCCGTCAACTGTGTAATACGGATTGGTATAACCCAAACTATAAATAGTGTTAACTGAGCTATTATTAAAGCTAGCACTCATCCGCTTACCAGTGCCTAAGAAGTTGTTTTGACTAATACTCGCATTTAACACAATTCCTTGTGATTGAGAAAACCCAGCGCCGGCTAAAATATTGCCCGATGACTTTTCTTTAACCGTGTATTTAATATCAACCTGATCACTGGTACCAGCAACGGGTAAGGTTTCCACGTCCACTTCATCAAAGTGGCCTAATCGTGACAACCTAGCTTTAGAATGATCAACCGCTCTGGTTGAAATGGATGCCGCTTCCATTTGTCTAACTTCTCGCCTTAGAACCTCGTCACGTGTTTTAGTATTCCCTTCCATCAACACACGTCGAACATAGACACGTTTCCCAGGGTCAACAAAAAACGTTACTTTGACTGTTGATGATTCATTATCAATTTCAGGAATCATATTGACATTTGCAAACGAGTAGCCCGCCTGCCCAAGAATGGTAGTAATGTATTCTGATGTTTGCGTTGCTTTTTTCCTAGAAAAAACATCTGTTGGCTGAACAATCACGTAAGGGATTAACTTATCAGGATTAACAATCAACTCACCGGCCAGTTTTACTTCACTAACTGTGTGCACCTTCCCTTCATTGATATTGATAGTGATGAAAATTCCATTTTTATCAGGACTAATTGAGACCTGTGTGGATTCAACTTTAAAATTGATGTAACCACGATCTTGATAGAATGAGTTCAAACGTTCTAAATCAGCCGATAATTTCTGTTTTGAGTATTGATTACTATTCGTATAAAAACTAATCAGAGTTGGACCTGTTAACTCAAATACCGACAAAATCTCTTCATCTGAAAAAGACTTATTACCAACAATATTAATTTTCTTAATACTTGCTGCTGAACCTTCTACAACACTGATTAATACAGCCACTCGATTACGCTCAAGTGTTGTCACTTTACTGCTAACCTCTGCTGAATATTTACCGTTATTGTAATATTGCTGAAGTAATTCGTTTTTAACTTTATCGAGAACTAGTGGGTTAAATACACGTCCTACTTCCATACCAACATCACCAAATGCTTCAAGCAATGTTTCGTTTTCGATATCATCGTTGCCTTCAATTTCGATACTGGTAATCGCTGGACGTTCTTTTACATTAATAATGACTATGTCATCATTCAGGTCCACATTGATATCGCTAAAAAAGCCCATTTCAAAGAGTTCTCGGATAATCTCCCCAGATGTCTCCTCTTCAAATTGATCACCTACTTTCAGACTTAGCGCATTAAAAACAGCACCCGCCGTGATCCGCTGCAATCCATTAACCCGTATATCTTTAACCAGCACCGGTTCTTCTGCAAATGCCACATTTGAGCTGAATAGAACAAATAGTATAAAAACTGGAAGAAATAGTGTTCTGATTTTTTTTATCACAATGCGTTTTAATGTTATGTTCGTTTAAGGCGTATCGAGCAAGTATAGATAAAACAATCCATTGACTCAATACGTATTTTTATTTAACCAATTATTCGACCAATGTCGATAAAAATGGCCAACACCATCATACAAAGTAAGACAAATAAACCCACACGCATAAACAGACCTTGAGCCTTTTCAGAAACAGGCTTCCCTTTAACCGCTTCAATGAGGTAAAAAAACAAATGACCGCCATCTAACATAGGAATCGGCAATAAATTCATAACACCTAAACTAACGCTGACAAATGCCAAAAATTTTAAGAATGGTATTAGACCTATTGTGGCCGTTTTACCTGCATATTGAGCCAAACTAATAGGCCCACTTAAGTTCTGCACAGATGCCTCTCCAATCAGCATTCTGCCAATTAACTTAACAGTTAATATTGAATAATGAACCGTTTGAGTGGCCGCTTCTACTATCGCTGAAAAACCATTCAATGAATACGTAGTATAAAAGTCATTTGACACCTCATCGACCCATGGGGACACACCAATTCTTCCAATCGGGCTATCATTTTCTATGATTTTTTGCGGAATAAGGCGTAATGCTAAGCGCTCATTATTTCTTAGCACTATTATAGAAATGCTTTTTTCTGGGTTTGCACGAATAACTGAGACCCATTGTTGCCAACTATCGACCTCTTCATTATTGGCAGACAGAATCAAATCACCCCTCTTTAACCCCGCTAAATCAGCTGGCTCAGCAGAAACAATATTGCCAATCATCGGTTTTAATGTCGGCAAAAAAGGCTCAATACCAAGCTTATTAACAATATCGTTTGGCTCAGGAATATCTCCCGATTGGACGTTAAATTGAATGTCTTTTGTTTGTCCACCAGGTGTCTCAACGGTGAGATCAACCGAGCCATTATCAATCATTTCACTGGCAATTAAGCCAATGGCCACACGCCATATAGTTGCTGGACGATCATTGACAGCAAGAATTTCATCACCAACTTCAATACCTGAATGAATAGCAACACCAGCCGGGTCTAGTTTACCAACCACAGGCTTCAAACCTCTTTCGCCAACTGTTAGAATTAGCCAAAAAACCAAGAAGGCAAACACCAAGTTAAAAACAGGGCCCGCTAAAACGATAAGGAAACGACTTAGCAGAGGTTTATTATTAAAGGCTAGCTTTTTCTCACTCTCTTCGACGTTTCCTTCACGCTCATCGAGCATTTTCACATAACCGCCTAACGGTATACTTGCAATGACATATTCTGTCTCGTCATTTTTCCTTTTAAATTTAATTAACGGTTTACCAAAACCGACAGAAAAACGTAATACTTTCACACCACATTTACGCGCCACCCAAAAATGGCCGAATTCATGAACGGTAACCAAAATACCTAAGGCCAAGATAAAAGAGGCCATTGAAATAATAATGCTCATTAACCGTTCTCCAAACAATTTTTTGCAACCTGACGTGCTTGTGCATCTGCGCTTAAAACGCTTTCAATTGAGTCAGCAGGGCTCACTGTTGTAATACTCAACACCTGCTCAATCAATGTGGAAATACCAGTGAACGCTAATTCTTTTGCCAAAAATGCTTCAACGGCGACTTCATTTGCTGCATTTAAGATCGCTGGTGCTGTTCCTTTAGCATCTAAAGCTTCATAAGCTAAACGTAAGCAAGGGAATTTTTCATATGAGGCTGATTCAAATGTTAATTGATTATTCACTAGAAAATCCAGCGCTGACACGCCACTCTCATGCCTTTTTGGCCATGCTAATGCATGTGCTATGGGTGTGCGCATATCGGGGTTTCCAAGTTGCGCTAAAACAGACCCATCCACATAATCAATCATCGAATGAACAATACTTTGAGGATGTATCAGCACATCTATTAATTCAGCGGGCATATCAAATAAATAACTCGCTTCAATTAACTCCAAACCTTTATTCATCATAGTCGCTGAGTCAACAGAGATTTTATGCCCCATTGACCAGTTTGGGTGTGCACAAGCCTGCTCGACCGTTACATTATCCAACTCACTGGCATTAAGATTCAAAAAAGGCCCACCAGAAGCCGTTAAAATTAATTTTCTAACACCCTCAGCACGTTGCCCAGCCTTGTATGCATCGGGCATACATTGAAATAAAGCATTATGTTCGCTGTCTAACGGTAGCAAGGTGGCACCATTTTGTTTCACTACAGACATCAATAAATCACCCGATACAACTAAAGATTCTTTATTCGCCAGTAAAATTGTTTTACCTGCCTTAGCAGCCGCTAAAGTTGACAATAAACCAACCGCTCCAACAATGGCTGCCACCACAATATCAGTCATTGAATGTTTAGCAACAAACTCTAAAGAATCCATGCCAGATAACACTTGGGTTTCACATGCGTCAGAGCGTTCCAATTTCCCTCTAAACGCATCTGCAAGCTCAGCATCTGGAACCACTGCATAAGTTGGCTTAAATTCTATACATTGCTCTAATAACCGCCCAATGTTTTTATTAGCTGTCAGTGCAACTACTCTGTAAGCATTCTTATTGAGTCTTATAACATCAAGCGTACTAACTCCAATTGAGCCAGTTGAGCCAAGCAAGCAAACATTTTTCATGTGAACAGTTTTGTCATTAACAGACAAGCAACATAAACAGGAGCTGCCGCAATAAGGCTATCAATACGATCAAGAACGCCACCATGACCCGGTAAAATTGCCCCACTATCTTTAACGTTTACACGTCGCTTCATAAGGCTTTCAAATAGATCCCCAAAAACCGAGACAAAGGCAACAAACACCGACACACTTATAAACATGGTACCGTTGTTAATTTCAAAATATTGATCTGCAAAAAAAGCCAACAATAAACAAGCTAATGCACCACCAATGACGCCTTCTATAGATTTTCCAGGACTAATAAGAGGTGATAATTTATGACGCCCAAATGAACGGCCAGCAAAATAAGCTCCACTATCAGCAACCCACATCAACAATAATAGGTACATTAAAAGCTCAGGGCCTTGTTCAAAATTGAGCCTCAACTGGTAAAGCGATATGAATATTAAACCAAGCAATAAATAGCCAATTAAAAGCATCACAGGGCGCGCTACTTTATTTGCCAGTAAATCTTGCGCTTTAGTTATCAGCAACACGATCGCCAATAACCAAAATATTAAACTAGCGTAAAAAAAACCACTTAAAAAAGGTTCATTTAAAAGCGTTAAACCAAACGAAAACAGCAAGCCAGTTATCGCAAATATAGATTTATATAGCTTGCTTTTTACAGCACTTAAAGCAGCCCATTCATAGCCAGCTATCAAAACAATTAGACTTAGAACCCCTATAAAAAATGGTTCAGAAGAATACATTACAATCCAGACCACAGCTGGAATCAATACTATGGCTGTTAGAAGCCTCTTAGCGAGACTAGTCATTCCTTAACCATCTTCATCAAGTTGCTCACCTGTCTGTCCGAACCGACGCTCACGAGAAGAGAAATACTGAATGGCCACATCAAGAGCATTCTTATCAAAATCTGGCCAAAGTGTGTCTGTAAAATAAAGTTCACTATAAGCTATTTGCCAAAGTAAAAAATTACTAATTCGCTGTTCACCACCTGTTCTTATGAATAAATCAGGGTCTGGTATAGCTGCAGTGGATAAAAAGTCTTCTATGTTCAGGTCTGTTAAAGGAATGTCTTGACTGACTGCATGTGCCATCATACATTGGCTTGCCTGCGTAATATCCCATTGGCCACCATAATTTGCTGCAATGACCAGCAATAAACCAGTATTTTTAGCTGTTAATAACTCAACATCTATAATTTTTTGTTGTAACGACTGGGACAGTTTGGTTTTATCACCAATTATTTTCAAACGAATATTATTGTTATGTAATCGTTTTGCTTGTGTTTTTAGCGTCAACATAAACAAGTCCATCAGCACATTAACTTCTTTCGCTGGGCGACGCCAATTTTCGCTGCTAAATGCAAACACTGTTAACACTTCTACACCGTAGCTTGCGCACGTTTCGATAGTGGTTCTTAATGCATCTACGCCCGCTTTATGGCCTGCTGTACGAGGTTTACCCTGAGCGGTAGCCCAACGCCCATTGCCATCCATTATGATGGCAATGTGCTTAGGGCTTTTTTTTATATTTTTTTTAACTTGGTTGTCAGTCACAAGAATCCTATTTATCTCTTTTGACAACGTCGTAAAAACTTAGATCAAGGTTAAACACACTGAAAGCACACGATGTTAGGTTCATTGCCTACATTGACATCAAGTCAGCTTCTTTTACCTCAAGGTGCTTATCAATATCTTTTACATGCTGATCGGTGATTTTCTGAATTTTTTCTTCACCAGAGCGAAGTTCATCTTCAGTAATCATCTTTTCTTTTAACGCCTCTTTAAACTCAGAGTTTGCGTCACGACGAATGTTTCTAATCGCAACTTTCGCAGCTTCTGCCTCACCACGAACCACTTTAACAAGATCGCGACGCCTTTCTTCTGTTAATGGTGGCATTGGTACACGAATGACATTACCAGCAGTCACTGGATTAAGCCCGAGATCTGCCTTCATAATAGCCTTTTCAACTGGGCCAATCATACCTGCTTCCCACGGCATAATAGACAATGTTCTAGCGTCTTCAATATTAACTGTTGCTACTTGATTTAAGGGTGTATCAACATCGTAGTAAGACACAACAATATGCTCTAGCAAACTTGGGTGCGCACGACCTGTACGAATTTTTGTCAATGCTTTTTGAAAAGACTCAACGGATTTACCCATTCTTAGGTTTCCATCTTTAACAATATCTTCAATCATAATTATCTCTACCGTTATTCTACAAGTGTGCCAATATCATCACCCATCACAAGACGTTTAATAGCACCTTTATCAAAAATATTAACGACCCTTAATGGTAACTTATGATCCCTACAAAGTACCAATGCTGTTGCGTCCATAACATTTAAACGCTGATCAATGGCTTCATCAAAACTAATACGTGAATACAGCGTGGCATCAGGGTTTTTAACCGGATCATCAGAATAAATGCCATCCACTTTTGTTGCTTTAATCAGCAATTCAGCCTCAACCTCAATACCTCTGAGGCTCGCTGCCGAATCAGTGGTAAAAAATGGATTACCGGTCCCTGCTGCAAAAATAACCACGCGGCCTTTCTCAAAATGTCTAACCGCTCTTCTACGTTTAAAGCTTTCGCATACTTGGTTAATTTGAAGCGCTGACATAACGCGAACATCCTGACCAAGAGACTCTAATGAATCTTGCATCGCTAAGGCATTAATGACTGTTGCCAACATACCCATATGATCACTGGTCACACGATTCATAACATCTGAAGCTACTTCAGAACCACGTAAAATATTTCCACCACCTATAACAAGACCAACTTGAACACCAATGTCACATAGCTGCTTAACTTCTTCTGCTAGCCTTAAAACTGTATTACCATCAATACCACCAGCGGAGTCGCCCATAAAGGCTTCCCCGCTGAGTTTTAGCAATATTCGTTTATATGTCAACTCGCTCATTAAATTAATCGCCTCGTACTTGAGCCATTACTTCAGATGCAAAATCTTCTTCTTTCTTCTCGATACCTTCACCTACTTCAAAGCGTACGAAAGATACGACTTTAGCATTATTAGATTTTAATAATTGCTCAACCGTAACATCACCATCTTTAACGAATGGTTGACCCAATAAGGTGACTTCTTTTAAGAATTTTTTAACTTTACCAACGATCATTTTTTCAACAATCTCAGGTGGCTTACCACTTTCAGCAGCTTGCCCTTTAAAAATTTCTTTTTCCTTTTCAATAGCCTCTGCAGGTACTTCTGCTTCAGAAATACATAAAGGATTGGTCGCAGCAACATGCATAGCAATATCTTTTGCTAATTCAACAGACCCACCTTCCAATTCAACCAACACCCCAATACGGATACCGTGCAAATATGAACCGACAACGCCTGATTCAGGCTTAATGGTTTGAAAACGTCGAACATTAATGTTTTCACCAACTTTAGCAATCAATGCACGTCGTTTTTCATCAACTGTCACAGATTCACCGTCAATCGTTGCATTATTTAATGCTTCAACATCAGCGACGTCATTATTAACAATCGTGTTTGCAACCACTGTAGCAAACTCAACAAAATCATCACCTTTTGAAACAAAGTCAGTTTCACTGTTAATTTCAACAATCGTTGTTGCTGATCCATCACCGGATGTTGCAACCTTTAAAACACCTTCAGCAGCAATACGCCCAGCTTTTTTATCTGCTTTTGCCATGCCTGATTTACGCATGTTTTCAATCGCAACTTCTAAATCACCACCTGTTTCTACTAATGCTTTTTTGCATTCCATCATGCCAGAACCCGTTCTTTCACGTAATTCTTTGACCATTGCAGCTGTTACACTCATTCTAAACCTCTGTCTATATTAATTAATCATAAAAACGCCCCCAACAGGAGGCGTTCATTGTCTTCTAAGCTGTAGCGATTAACCTTCTTTGCTTACTTCTTCAGTTGCTGCTTTTTTTACAGCTGTTTTTTTCACAGCCGGTTTTTTAGAAACTGATTTAGCCACTTCTTTATTATCAACTAATTCTTTAATTACGCTGGCTTTACCTTCAAGAATCGCACCGGCAAAACTTTGGCAATATAGTGTTAAGGCTCTGATTGAGTCATCGTTACCTGGTATTACATAATCCACATCATTAGGTTTATTGTTTGAATCAACAATACCAATCACTGGAATACCTAATTTAGCCGCTTCTTTAACTGCGATTTTTTCATAGCCTACATCCATTACTACAATAGCATCGGGTGGGCCTTTAAGGTCTTTAATACCGCCAACACTGCGCTCTAGTTTTTCCAGCTGGCGCATGAACTTTAAACCTTCTTTTTTGCTAAAACGATTCAAGCTACCGTCTTCACGCATCGTTTCAAGTTCTTTTAAACGATTAATTGATTTTTTGATGGTACCGAAGTTTGTCAACATACCACCTAACCAACGGTGATCAACATATGGCATGCTGCAACGTTTTGCTTCTTCTGCAACTGTTTTACGAGCGGCTTTTTTTGTTCCAACAAACATGATAGTGCCTTTGTTTGCTGCTAGTTTGTTGATGAAATTTAATGCATCATTAAAAAGAGGTAAGGTTTTCTCTAAGTTAATGATATGAATTTTGCCACGCTCACCAAAGATGTAAGGGGCCATTTTAGGGTTCCAGTACCTCGTTTGGTGACCAAAATGGACACCAGCTTCGAGCATTTCACGCATTGTGATTTTAGACATTTCTTTTAATTCCTTATGTTATAGCCAGCCAGATAATCTGACATGACTCGGGTTGATAACTACCACGCATCCCAAACGGTAACCTGATTTAATTCAAGCACCCTACCGGATGTGTTGATGCATGTGATCGTTGTTGCCAAAAGTGG
>NZ_JAHRVT010000003.1:0-13932 GCF_019090545.1 Cycloclasticus sp.
ATTACTCAATAATTTTAGCAACAACACCGGCACCAACTGTTCGGCCACCTTCGCGAATAGCGAAACGTAAACCTTCTTCCATGGCAATCGGGTTGATTAATTTGACGGTCATTTGCACGTTATCACCTGGCATCACCATTTCGATACCTTCTGGTAAGTCACATGCACCTGTTACGTCTGTCGTTCTAAAGTAGAACTGTGGACGGTAACCGTTGAAGAATGGTGTGTGACGACCACCTTCATCTTTACCTAACACATAGACTTCTGCTTCGAAGTGTGTGTGAGGTGTGATTGATCCAGGCTTAGCTAATACTTGACCACGCTCTACGTCTTCACGTTTTGTACCACGTAGTAAGATACCAACGTTATCGCCAGCTTCACCTTGATCTAATAATTTGCGGAACATTTCAACACCGGTACACGTGGTTGTGACCGTGTCTTTGATACCAACGATTTCAATTTCTTCACCAACGTTGATAACACCGCGCTCAATACGACCGGTTACAACTGTTCCACGACCTGAGATTGAAAATACGTCTTCAACTGGCATAATGAAGTCGCCGTCTACAGCACGTTCTGGTAATGGGATGTATGAGTCAAGCGCTTCAACTAGTTTAAGCACGGATGGAACACCAATGTCTGATGTATCGCCTTCTAGGGCTTTAAGTGCTGAACCTGTTACGATTGGTGTGTCATCACCTGGGAATTCGTACATGTCTAATAGTTCACGTACTTCCATTTCTACTAGTTCTAATAGCTCTTCATCGTCAACCATATCCGCTTTGTTAAGGAATACGACGATGTATGGAACACCCACTTGACGTGATAACAAGATATGTTCACGTGTTTGCGGCATAGGGCCGTCTGCAGCTGAACATACTAGAATGGCACCATCCATTTGCGCCGCACCTGTGATCATGTTTTTAACGTAATCGGCGTGACCTGGACAGTCTACGTGAGCATAGTGACGTGTATTTGATTCATATTCAACGTGTGATGTTGCAATGGTAATACCACGCTCACGTTCTTCTGGTGCATTGTCAATTTCATCAAAGGCTTTAACTTCTCCACCCATGGCTTCAGCCATAACTTTCGTTAACGCAGCCGTTAATGTTGTTTTTCCGTGATCAACGTGGCCAATTGTGCCTACGTTTACATGGGGCTTATTTCTTTCAAATTTTTCTTTAGACATTGTAAATACCCGTCATTACTTAATATTAATAAAAAATTCTGCTTTTAATCTTTTCTTCTAACGCTTTAGGCACTTCAGCATAACTATCAAACATCATGCTGTATGTAGCCCTACCTTGCGTTGCAGACCTAAGGTCTGTTGCATAACCAAACATCTCGGCAAGCGGCACATCTGCATCAACCATCTTTCCAGCAGGACAATCATCCATACCATGAATAATCCCCCTACGCTTATTTAAATCTCCAACTACGTGACCCATGTACTCTTCTGGTGTCACCACTTCTACTTTCATCATTGGCTCTAGCACTTTAGGATCTGCTTTTGCTGCGCCATCTTTAAAACCAAGTGAGCCGGCTATTTTAAACGCCATTTCATTTGAGTCAACATCATGATACGAACCATCGTACAAAGTAACTCTAATATTTATCATGGGGTACCCTGCTAAAACCCCATTTTTCATTTGTTCTTTGACACCAGCCTCGACCGCACCAATATATTCGCTTGGTACTGAACCACCGACAATCGCATTTACAAACTCAAACTCTTGATCTTCTAGTGGCTCAATCTTCAACCATACATGGCCATATTGACCCTTACCACCAGACTGCCTTACAAACTTGCCTTCTTGCTTCACGACTTGACGGATAGTCTCACGGTAAGCAACTTGTGGTGTTCCAACATTGGCTACCACATTAAATTCTCTGAGCATACGATCAACGATTATCTCAAGATGAAGCTCACCCATTCCAGAAATAATTGTTTGCCCTGACTCTTCATCAGTATGCACTTTAAATGATGGATCTTCTTGTGCAAGCTTTCCCAATGCAACTGCCATTTTATCTTGATCTTGTATGGTTTTAGGCTCTACCGCAATTGAAATCACGGGATCCGGAAACTCCATACGCTCAAGTGTAATGGGTGCATTAATTGAACATAAAGTATCACCAGTAGTAACATCTTTTAGTCCAATTGCTGCCGCTATATCACCAGCATATACTTCTTTAACTTCTTGCCTATCATTCGAATGCATTTGCACCAATCGACCAATACGCTCTTTCTTATTTTTAAGTGGGTTATAAACAGTATCACCTGCTTTTAACACACCTGAGTACACTCTAAAAAATGTTAACGTTCCAACAAATGAATCCGTTAAAATTTTAAATGCTAATGCTGAAAATGGTGACTCATCATCAGCACTTCTTATTTCTGGCTCCTCACCCTCAGATACTACTGAGGAAATAGCCGGCACATCTATCGGTGATGGTAAAAAATCCACAACCGCATCCAGCATTGCTTGTACGCCTTTGTTTTTAAATGCACTACCACATAATACAAGCACTAACTCATTATTGAGAGTTCGTAAACGCAGTCCAAGCTTAATTTCTTCTTTAGATAACTCGCCAGAGTTAAGATACAGCTCCATTAACTCATCATTACCTTCAGCTGCTGCTTCAACTAACTGTTCACGAAGCGCTTCACATTCATCTTTTATTTCTTCAGGTATTTCACCTGTTACATGTGAAACACCTTTATCACTTTCATTCCAATAGATCGCTTGCATACTTATTAAGTCTACAACGCCTTTGAAAGCATCTTCAGCACCAATTGCATATTGCAAAGGCACTGCATTACAACCTAATCGAACTTTTAATTGATCGACCACACGCATAAAATTTGCGCCAGCCCGATCCATTTTATTCACAAACGCAATACGAGGTACTCTGTATTTATCTGCTTGCCGCCAAACCGTTTCTGATTGCGGCTCAACACCACCAACAGCACAGAAAACAGCACATGCTCCATCTAAAACTCTTAACGAGCGCTCAACTTCAATGGTAAAGTCAACATGCCCTGGTGTATCGATAATGTTGATACGATGCGTATCATACTGCTTATCCATCCCAGACCAGAAACATGTGGTGGCCGCTGAAGTTATCGTTATACCACGTTCTTGTTCTTGTTCCATCCAGTCCATGGTAGCTGAACCATCATGAACCTCACCCATTTTATGCGACACACCCGTATAAAACAAAACACGCTCTGTTGTTGTTGTCTTACCAGCATCAATATGAGCCATGATGCCTATATTCCGATAACGCTCAATTGGAGTACTGCGAGGCATCTTTATTCCTAAATTATTCTAAATATAATTACCAGCGGAAGTGAGAGAATGCTTTGTTCGCCTCAGCCATACGGTGAGTATCTTCACGTTTTTTAAATGCAGACCCTCTACTTTCTAAAGCATCAATAACTTCACCTGCCAATCTAGCAGACATAGAACGCTCACTACGTTTACGAGAAGCATCTATCATCCAACGCATTGACAAACCCATTCTACGATTTGGACGCACTTCTACGGGCACTTGGTAAGTAGCACCGCCTACACGACGAGACTTAACCTCAACTGCAGGTTGAACCTTCTCTAACGCCTTAATAAGCGCATCAACAGGTTCCGCATGACCCTTGCCTTCAATCGTATCAAGAGCGCCATAAACAATCTTCTCAGCGATTGATTTCTTACCATCAACCATGATCATATTCATAAACTTTGCTAACACTAAATTACCAAACTTTGGATCTGGGAGGATTTCGCGCTTTATCGCTTTTTTTCTTCTAGACATTATTTAAACTCGTTTAATATTAGTTTTTAGGGCGCTTAGCACCATATTTAGAACGGCCTCTACGACGCGCTTCTACACCAGATGTATCCAGGCTACCTCGGACTACGTGGTAACGTACACCAGGTAAATCTTTCACACGACCACCACGAATAAGTACAACTGAGTGCTCTTGGAGGTTATGGCCTTCACCACCAATATAGCTAGTTACTTCTGCGCCATTGGTCAACCTTACACGAGCTACTTTACGAAGCGCTGAGTTTGGTTTTTTTGGTGTTGTTGTATAAACACGCGTACAAACACCTCGTCTTTGAGGACAAGCCTCTAGTGCTGGCACATTGCTTTTTTCTACTTTACGCTTTCTAGGTTTACGAACTAGTTGGTTAATAGTGGTCATATCTAATTTAGAGCTCCAAAAACTCGTGCAAAACATTTTCCACACATCCTATGACGTGCGTTTAAATTCTTATTTAGGTTATTTCAGTAAATATAAAAAATCCAATCTACCGAAGAGCGGGAATTTTAGGCAGATATCACTTATCTGTCAAGCATAATGAGTGCGTAATTATTCTTAGATAAGAAAATGCCAACCCATGGTTCAGGTTGGCATTCTTTAATCCCGCTACAATAGAATAATTAATTATTCTTGCATGTTAAGCGCTTGCTTCAACGCCTCTTCTGCCTCGTCATGTGCTGCTGCTGTAGTCACTTCTTCAACAATCTCTGGGCTCATCGATGCTGCTTTATTTTTTCTGCGTTCTAGGTGATGAGCCAAGCCTGTTCCAGCCGGTATAAGTCGACCAACAATGACGTTTTCTTTCAAACCATGCAAGTCATCTCTGGTACCTCTTACAGCTGCATCTGTTAGCACTCTTGTTGTTTCTTGGAAAGATGCTGCAGAAACAAACGATTCAGTCGCTAAGGATGCCTTTGTAATACCGAGTAGTACATTATCAGCTGTCGCAGGTACTTTACCTTCTGCTTCTAGTTGATCATTAACTTCAAGGAAACGAGTCTTTTCAACTTGCTCACCTTTGATGAATGAACTATCCCCACCAGACGTAATTTCAACTTTTCTTAACATTTGCCTGATAATTACTTCAATGTGCTTATCGTTAATCTTCACGCCTTGTAAACGATAAACATCTTGGATTTCATTTACCAAGTATCTCGCTAATTCAAAAACCCCTCTCAATCTTAAAATATCATGTGGTGTTAATTCACCTTCAGCAATGGTTTCACCTTGCTCAACGTGTTCACCTTCAAATACTGTGATGTGTCTCCATTTTGGTATAAGCAATTCTTTAGTTTCACCATCTTTATCAGTGACTACTAAACGACGTTTACCTTTAGTCTCTTTACCAAAACTTACTGTACCAGTCATTTCAGCTAAGATAGCCGGATCTTTTGTTTTACGAGCTTCAAATAGATCGGCCACACGAGGAAGACCACCGGTAATATCACGAGTCTTACTTGATTCTTGTGGAATTCGCGCCAAAATATCAGCATTTTCTACGCTCATTCCATCAGTGACATTAACAACAGCACCTGCAGGCATAACATAATGCGCAACAATGGTAGTACCAGGGATATAGACCGGCTCACCTTGCTCATCAACCAAGGTAATAGCTGGTCTTAAATCTTTACCGCTACTTCCACGCTGTTTCGCATCTGTCACCACTAAAGATGTTAAGCCTGTGATTTCATCCGAATGTTGTTGAACAGATACACCTTCTACAAAATCGGTAAAGATAACTTTACCATTTACCTCTGTAATAACAGGGTGAGTGTGCGGATCCCATGTTGCTAAGACCGCGCCGGCTGATAAGGTGTCACCTTCCTTAGCTGATAATTCAGAGCCATAAGGTATCTTATAGTTTTCACGAGTACGACCATATTCATCAACAACACTGATCTCACCGGAACGAGAAATAACAATCAGTTTATTCTCTTTGTTCTCAATTGTTTTTAGCTTGTCATTAAACGTTAGTGTACCTTCAGATTTTATCTGAATACTATTGATCGCAGCTGAACTAGACGCCGCACCACCAATATGGAAAGTACGCATAGTAAGCTGTGTACCAGGCTCACCAATTGACTGCGCTGCTACCACACCTACCGCTTCACCTAGGTTAACTAATTGTCCTCGGGCTAAATCGCGGCCGTAACACATCTTACAAATACCCTTACGATTTTCACAACTAATCGCAGAACGGACCATCACCTTATCTACACCCATTTCTTCAAGACGTTCTACCCATGCCTCGTCAATTAGTGTATTCCTTTCAACAATAATTTCATTAGTTGCGGCGCTAATGACATCTTGCGCGATAACTCGACCCAGTATTAAATTACCCAGTGGCTCAACAACCTCTCCACCTTCAATTAGCGGTGTTACTTCAAGGCCATTTTCAGTACCACAATCATCTGTTAAAACGACCATATCTTGTGCCACATCAACCAAACGACGAGTAAGGTAACCAGCATTCGCAGTTTTTAAAGCCGTGTCAGCCAAACCTTTACGAGCACCATGTGTAGAAACGAAGTACTGTAGAACGTTTAAACCTTCTCTGAAGTTAGCTGTAATAGGTGTTTCAATAATTGACCCATCTGGCTTAGCCATCAGGCCACGCATACCAGCAAGCTGTCTAATCTGCGCTGCTGAACCACGAGCACCAGAATCAGCCATCATGTAAACAGAATTAAATGATTTCTCCTTAACTGTTTCACCTTTGGCATCAACGACATCGTCGCTACCTAAGTTATCCATCATTGCCTTAGCAACTTGCTCATTAGTATGAGACCAGATATCAATGACTTTATTGTAGCGTTCGCCATTAGTCACAAGTCCAGATGCATATTGACTCTCAACATCTTTAACTTCTTTTTGCGCTGATTTGATTAATTTACTTTTACTTTCCGGGATAACCATATCGTTAATACCAAACGATACCCCTGACTTAGTAGCATTTGAGAAACCAAGATACATAAGCTGATCAGCGAAAATAACCGTTTCTTTATCACCCAATTGGCGATAAGACGCATCAATTAACTGCATAATCGCTTTTTTAGTTAAATCTTTATTAACTAAATCAAAGTCTAATGATTTTGGAACAATATTCCATACTTGAGCACGACCCGTTGTCGTTTCAACAAGACGTCTGGTCACTGTGGTTTCACCGTTTTCATCAGTGTGCATCTCTTCAATACGAATTTTAACCTTTGAATGAAGACCAACAACGCCTGACTGGATAGCACGTGCCGCTTCTTCTACATCACTGAACGCCATGCCTTCACCAAGACCATTGATACGTTCGCGTGTCATGTAGTACAAACCCAACACAACATCTTGTGAAGGCACAATCACTGGCTCACCGTTTGCTGGAGACAAGATATTGTTTGTCGACATCATCAATGTTCTGGCTTCTAACTGTGCCTCTATCGATAATGGAACGTGGACAGCCATTTGATCGCCGTCAAAGTCAGCGTTAAACGCAGAACAAACTAACGGATGTAATTGAATCGCTTTACCTTCAATCAAGGTTGGTTCAAATGCTTGAATACCAAGACGGTGAAGTGTAGGAGCACGGTTCAGCATGATAGGATGCTCACGAATCACTTCTGCAAGAATATCCCAGACTTCAGGCCCTTCACGTTCAACCTGTTTCTTAGCTACTTTAATGGTTGTTGCTTCACCACGTAATTGTAATTTGTTAAAGATAAATGGCTTAAATAATTCAAGCGCCATTTTCTTAGGTAAACCACACTGATGTAATTTTAAGGTAGGTCCAACAACAATGACTGAACGCCCAGAATAATCAACACGTTTACCTAGTAAGTTTTGGCGGAAACGACCTTGCTTACCTTTAATCATATCAGCTAAAGATTTTAACGGACGACGATTCGTACCTGTAATAGCACGGCCTCGTCTACCATTATCTAACAATGCATCAACAGATTCTTGAAGCATACGCTTCTCATTGCGAACAATGATGTCTGGCGCACTAAGGTCTAATAGACGATGTAAACGGTTATTTCTATTAATAACACGGCGATAAAGGTCGTTTAAGTCTGATGTCGCAAAACGGCCCCCATCTAATGGCACCAAAGGTCTTAATTCAGGTGGAAGTACAGGAAGCACTCTTAAAATCATCCATTCTGGTTTGTTTTTAGATTCAACCAGAGCCTCTAAAACTTTTAGACGCTTAGATATTTTTTTAATCTTCGTTTCAGATTTAGTTGCATTAATATCTGTACGACACGATTCCATTTCAGCGTTCAAATCAAGGGCTTTCAAAAGCCCATCAACCGCTTCCGCACCCATCAGTGCTGTAAATTCATCACCATGCTCTTCAAGGGCATCTAAGTGCTCTTCTTCTGTCATCAAAGTACCGGCTTCAAGCGCAGTTAAACCCGGATCAACAACAACAAATGATTCGAAATACAATACTCGCTCGATATCTCGTAATGTCATATTGAGTAATAAGGCGATACGTGATGGTAGCGACTTAAGGAACCAGATATGAGCAACTGGAGAAGCAAGGTCAATATGACCCATACGTTCACGTCTCACTTTAGACAATGTGACTTCTACACCACATTTTTCGCAAATAACACCGCGATGTTTTAGACGTTTATATTTACCACACAGACATTCATAATCATTAACTGGGCCGAAAATTTTTGCACAGAAAAGGCCATCTCTTTCTGGTTTAAATGTACGGTAATTAATCGTTTCAGGTTTTTTAACCTCGCCATATGACCATGATCTGATCATATCAGGTGAAGCTAGACCTATACGAATGGCATCAAACTCTTCAGTTTGGTTTTGTTGCTTTAAAAAATTGAGTAGATCTTTCAAGACCGTATCTCCTTGTTATCAGTTTTTGTTCAGCTAAATGCTAATAGAAAAAGAAATTAATCTTGTTCTAACTCTATATTGATACCCAGCGCTCTAATCTCTTTAACTAACACGTTAAATGACTCTGGCATTCCTGGATCCATTGTGTGATTTCCATCCACAATGTTTTTGTACATTCGTGTACGTCCAGAAACATCATCAGACTTAACTGTTAGCATTTCCTGCAAAGTATATGCTGCACCGTAAGCTTCTAGTGCCCATACTTCCATCTCACCGAAGCGTTGGCCACCAAATTGTGCTTTACCACCAAGTGGTTGCTGAGTCACTAAGCTATAAGGTCCAGTTGATCTAGCATGCATTTTATCGTCAACCAAGTGATTAAGCTTTAGCATATACATGTAACCTACCGTCGTTTCTCTATCAAACGCTTCACCTGTACGGCCATCATAAAGTTGCACTTGACCCGTGTCTGAACGTCCACCAAGTTTCAACATTTGCTTAACTTCTGTTTCTGATGCACCATCAAACACTGGCGTAGCCATCGGAACACCGCCCTTTAAGTTTTCAGCCAATTCGAGAATCTCATCATCACTAAATGAGTCTAAATCTTCTTTACGACCACTGGTGTTATATACTTTATCTAAAAATTTACGTACTTTATCGACATTGGCTTTTGCTTCAAGCATTTTACCAATTTCATTACCTAAACCTTTAGCAGCCCACCCTAAGTGAGTTTCTAGCACTTGCCCAACGTTCATCCGCGAAGGAACACCCAATGGGTTTAGGACAACATCTACAGGGGTGCCATCTTCCATATATGGCATATCTTCTTCAGGTACAATCATTGAGATAACACCTTTGTTACCATGACGACCCGCCATTTTATCACCCGGTTGAATGCGTCGTTTAACAGCTAGATACACCTTAACCATTTTCAATACACCTGGCTGAAGGTCATCACCCATTGTAATTTTCTTACGCTTTTCTTCAAATAATTCATTAAGATCAATTCGTTGCTGTTCAATTTGTTCAGCTACTGCTTCAAGTTGAACATTAAGCCCTTCATCTTTGAATTTAATTTTTAACCAATCATGATTAGAAATACTAGATAGGTATTCTTTCGTAACTTTAGTGCCTTTTTTCAGTTTCTGTGGCCCAGAAACGGCCTCTTTGTCTAAAATAAGCTTTTCAACACGTAAAAACGTATCACCTTCAACAATCCTTAATTGATCATCAAGGTCTTTCTTAACACTGGCTAATTCTGCATCTTCAATTTCAATTGCACGTGCATCTTTATCAACTCCATCACGTGTAAATACTTTTACATCGATGACAGTACCTTGCATGCTTGAAGGAACTCGTAATGAAGTATCTTTTACGTCAGAAGCTTTTTCACCAAAGATCGCCCTTAACAATTTTTCTTCAGCAGTTAACTGACTTTCGCCTTTAGGTGTTACTTTACCAACAAGAATGTCGCCACCTTTAACTTCGGCACCGATATATACAATTCCAGATTCATCAAGCTTAGATAATGCACCTTCACCTACATTTGGAATATCAGCTGTAATTTCTTCAGAGCCTAATTTCGTGTCTCGTGCAACGCAGACTTTTTCTTCAATATGAATGGTAGTCAGGCGATCTTCCTTAACAACTTTTTCAGAAATAAGAATCGAATCTTCAAAGTTATAGCCATTCCAAGGCATAAATGCGACCATCATATTTTGACCAAGCGCTAATTCACCCATGTCAGTCGATGGACCATCAGCAAGAACGTCACCTTTAGCAATCAAGTCCCCTGGTTTTACCAATGGACGTTGGTTAATACAGGTGTTTTGGTTAGATCGTGTGTATTTTGTACAATTGTAAATATCTACACCCGATTCACCTGTTAACGTTTCTTCATCATTAACACGAACGATAATTCTTGACGCATCAACGTCATCAATTACACCACCACGCTCTGCAACAATTGTTACCCCTGAGTCAACAGCAACAGCACGCTCCATACCAGTACCTACCAGTGGCTTATCTGCCTTAAGGGTTGGAACTGCTTGACGCTGCATATTAGAGCCCATCAACGCACGGTTAGCATCATCATGCTCGAGGAAAGGAATAATAGAAGCCGCAACAGATACAATCTGTTTTGGTGATACATCCATATAGTCAATTTTATCAGCTGTTGCAATGGCAAACTCTTCTGCATGACGACATGTCACCATGTCTTCTACAAACCGGCCATTTTCGTCAATTTCAGCATTCGCCTGCGCGATATAGAAACGACCTTCTTCAATAGCTGATAAAAAGTCAACCTGATCAGTTAATTGGCCATCAACAACTTTTCTATACGGAGTTTCTAAGAAACCGTACTCATTAGTACGCGCATAAACAGCTAATGAGTTGATCAAACCAATATTTGGCCCCTCAGGTGTCTCAATAGGACACACTCGACCGTAATGAGTTGCATGCACATCTCGAACCTCAAAACCTGCTCTTTCACGAGCTAAACCACCTGGGCCTAAAGCAGAAACACGACGTTTATGTGTGATTTCTGATAACGGGTTATTTTGATCCATAAACTGCGACAATTGGCTTGAGCCAAAAAATTCTTTAATCGCAGCCGCTACAGGTTTTGCATTAATGATTTCCTGAGGCATTAAACCTTCAGAGTCTGCAATTGAAAGGCGCTCTTTAACAGCTCGTTCAACACGAACTAAACCGACTCTAAATTGGTTCTCAACCATCTCACCAACAGAGCGAATACGTCTGTTACCCAAGTGGTCAATATCATCAACTGAGCCTTCACCATTACGGATACTAATTAGCTCTTTAAGTACATCAATAATGTCTTCGTTACTCAGTACACCAGGACCTGTTATTTCTTCACGGCCAAGACGAAGATTAAACTTCATTCGCCCAACTGTTGAGATGTCATAACGGTCTAATGTGAAAAACAAGTTCTGGAATAACTTTAGCGCTGATTCTTTCGTTGGTGGCTCACCTGGTCTCATCATACGATAAATTTCAACCAAGGCATCTAGCTGATCTACGGTTGAATCAATTTTCAACGTATTTGAGATAAAAGCACCTTTATCAAGATCATTTACATACAGTGTCTCAATTGTCGTTGCACCGCTATGTACAATATCGTCGATATTATCTTCAGTAACCTCTTCATTCAGATCGACAATAATCTCACCTGTTTCTTGGTTAACTATGGGCGTAGCCATAATTTTTCCAATCAGGTATTCACTCGGTACATCAATTTGCTTAACACCAGCTTTGCTTAAGTCACGAATGTGTTTAGCTGTTACTCTACGCCCTTCTTCAATAAGGGTTTTACCATTGACCTTAACATCAAAACCAACAATTTCACCACGTAACCTTTCAGGCACGAGTTCCATTGTGAGTCCATTTTTGTTTAGGTGAAATACATTCTTTTCAAAGAACATATCTATAATTTGATCGTTAGTAAACTCTAACGCTTTAAGTAATACAGTGGCCGGCAATTTTCTACGACGATCGATACGTACATATACGATATCTTTATGATCGAATTCAAAGTCTAACCAAGAACCACGGTATGGAATAACACGGGCAGAAAAAAGTAATTTTCCAGATGAATGCGTCTTACCTTTGTCATGATCAAAGAACACACCAGGAGAGCGGTGCAGCTGCGACACTATAACGCGTTCAGTACCATTAATAACGAACGTACCATTATCAGTCATTAAGGGTAATTCACCCATATAAACTTCTTGCTCACGTATATCTTTTACGCGCTTAGAGCCCGCAGGAGAGTCTTTATCATAAATGACAAGCCTGACCTGTACTCTTAATGGTGATGCATATGTAGCACCACGTGATTGACATTCTTTAACATCAAACTTGGGCTTACCCAATCGGTAACTCACATATTCCAAAACAGCATAACCGGTATGACTAGTTATTGGAAACACACTACCTAACGCAGCGTGAAGACCAACAGAGTCAAGTTCATCTGCTTTTGCAACTTCGGATTGAAGAAAACGTTTGTAAGAACTAATTTGTGTTTCTAACAAGTAAGGCGTTTCCATTGCTCCTTCTTGTCGACCAAATGTTTTACGAATACGTCTTTTCTCAGTATATGAGTACGCCATTTTTAAACCCTTTTTAATCAATTACTTCTAAATTTAGACTACATTCCAATTTAGAAACTTAATACCCTACAACGGGAAATAGGCCGACAGTTAACAACTGCCGACCCTATTCTTTTAAAAGCTTTTATAGCTTTTTAGTAACAACAAGAATTACTTAATTTCAGCAGCAGCACCTGCTTCTTCAAGTTGTTTTACTGTTTCTTCAGCTTCATCTTTTGACACTGCTTCTTTAACTGGAGCTGGAACACTTTCTACTAATGTTTTCGCTTCTTTCAAGCCTAGGCCTGTGATACCACGTACCGCTTTAATAGCAGAAACTTTGTTATCACCGAAGCTTGTCATAATAACGTCAAACTCAGTTTTTTCTTCTACGGCAGCCGCTTCGCCACCCGCAGCTGGTGCAGCCGCTACAGCAGCCGCTGCAGACACACCAAATTTTTCTTCCATCGCTTCAACTAGTTCTACGACGTCCATTACACTCATGTTTGAGATTGCTTCTAAAATATCTTCTTTGGAGACAGCCATTGTCTTAACCCCTATAATTTAAATTTGTTTGAAAAAATAATACCTATGCAGCCTGCTTTTGAACGCGGACAGCATCGACAGTTCTAACCAATTTCGCATGTGGCTCAGCAAGTGTTCTGACGAATTTCTCGACAGGTGCTTTCATCACAGACATCAACATACTGATTGCTTGGTCTTTTGTCGGTAGTTTAGATAGTCGTTCGAGTTCTGAAGCCTCAAGTAATTGGCCACTGACAGAAACAAATTTTGTTTCTAGCTTTGCATGGTCTTTACTAAAGGTTTTCACCAATCGAGCCGCACAACCTGGATCTTCCATCGAGAACGCTACAATTAGCGGGCCCGATAAAGCGTCTTGAATACATTCAAAATCTGTATTTTCAACTGCTTTTCGTACCAACGTGTTTTTTACCACACGTAAATACACACCAGATTCACGAGCTTGTTGACGAAGCTCAGTCATCTCAACAACAGTCAAACCACGGTATTCTGCTGCAACCACTGAAAATGCATTTGCAGCTACCTCAGCCACTTCAGCAACTACCGCTTGTTTTTGCTCAAGATTTAGTGGCATATATACCTCCTGACTACTGTATGTAATAA